>NZ_BAABRP010000001.1:300000-482500 GCF_039545055.1 Deinococcus carri | reverse complement strand
CGGGGATAGACCGTGGCGACATCAAGCAGCGCCGCCCGGCCCGTGTAGGTCTGGCCCCCGACCTGGACCGTCACGTTGTCGCCCCCGCGCGCGCTGCCTCCCCAGTTCCCCAGCGTTCCTGGCTGAAAGGTCACGACGCCCTCCTGCCCGGTCCCGGCATTCACGATACGGCCCAGGGTCGGCGCGGTCAGGGTGGGCGCACAGGAGGCGAGGAGCGCGGCGCAGCCCAGGCAGGTCAGCGTGGCCTTCATCATGTTCTCAGTGTAGGGCGCGTTTCTGACAGCTCTGCCCGATTCAGGTCAACCCCGCATCATTCAGGACGGCTGACCTGACCTTTAGAGCACTTGTCGTCAAGATGGCGTCATTTTTTGACCCTCTCCCCTTGCGGGACTCGTAGAGCTGCGGAGCAGAGAGGGCCTTGCGAAGCAAGGGGAGAGGGGTTCTTTTTGCGACAAATGTTTTAGTGAGGCGCGATGGGCGCAGACGCGGGAACGCCGCTGCTCTGCACCACCTCATGCACCTCCAGCGCGTTGGGACCGCTGAAGGCCTCACGGGGGAGGCTGCCGCTGCGGGCGTGGCCCTGGCGGAAGGCGTCACTGTTCGTCCAGGCCTCGAAGGCCTCGCGGCTTTCCCAGAAGGTCAGGACCACGAACGGCTCCCCCGCCTTCAGGGGGCGCAGGACATGGTTGGCGATGAAACCGGGCATCCCGTCCACCAGCCCCGCGCGGTCACGGAAGCGGGCCTCGAACTGGTCGTGGTACTCGGGGTTCACGTAGATGCGGTTGGCGACAGTGATCATGCTCGACCCTCCTGGCCCTGGCCTGACCGCACGGTCAGCGGCTGGCAAAATCATACACGAAGTGTTCCTGCGCCGCCGTCTCGACCGTGCCGGGCCGCGCCCCCCGCACGCGCTCGAGGGCCTGTTCGGGCGGCATCCCCGCCTGGGTCAGCAGGCAGGCGGCCGTCAGGCCCGCGCGGCCCAGCCCCCCCCGGCAATGCACCACGACCGCGCGCCCATCGAGAAGCTGCTCCATCACCTCGTCCAGAAAGGCGCTGAAGTTCTCCAGGTCGCCGGGAACATCGCGGTCGGGAATCGGGCAGGCGAGAATCGTCAGCCCTCGCTCGTCCGCCTGCGCCTCATAGTCAGGGATGCCCAGCAGGTCGAACTCGTGGGCCTCGATCAGGGGGGCGAGGACGTTCACACCCTGCTGCGCGAGGCGGTCGAGGTCGGCGGCGAGGTCGCGGGCGTGCGTCACCCCCGCCTGCACCACGCTGGCTCCCTTCTTGCCGGGGGCGAAGGTCAGACCCAGGCGGCCGGGCCAGAGGGCCGTGTCGATCCAGTCCACGCGGATGGGGTCGGTCTGGCTGGTCACGCGCTCAGCTCTCCCGCAGCCAGCGCGCCGCGTCGAGCGCGTGGTAGGTGATGATGGCATCGGCCCCCGCGCGGCGCATCCCGGTCAGGGTTTCGAGGACTGTGCGGCGCTCGTCCATGTACCCGGCCTGGGCGGCGGCCTTGACCAGCGCGTACTCGCCGCTGACGTTGTAGGCGACCAGCGGCAGGTCGAAGGTCTGGCGCAGCAGCCGCAGGATGTCGAGGTAGGCCAGTGCGGGCTTGACCATCAGGAAGTCGGCCCCCTGCTCGGCATCCAGCCGGGCCTCGCGCAGCGCCTCGCGCTCGCCGCCCGCCGGGTCCATCTGGTAGGAGGCGCGGTTGCCCACGCTGGGCGCACTCCCCGCCGCGTCCCGGAAGGGGCCGTAGTAGGCGCTGGCGTACTTCACGGCGTAGCTCATGACGGGGACATGCTCGAACCCGGCGGCGTCCAGCGCCGCACGAATGGCCCCGACCTGCCCGTCCATCATCGCGCTGGGGGCCACCACATCCGCTCCGGCGCGCGCCTGTGAGACGGCGGTCTGGGCGAGCAGAGCCAGTGCCGCGTCGTTGTCCACGGTCCAGTCGCCCTCAGCGGTCTGACACAGCGGCCCGCAGTGGCCGTGGTCGGTGTACTCGCACAGGCAGGTGTCCGCGATGACGGTCAGGTCGGGGAGGGCCGCCTTGATGGCCGCCGCCGCCCGCTGAATCACGCCGCCCTCGGCGTAGGCCTGGCTGCCCTGGGGGTCCTTGTGGTCGGGAATGCCGAACAGGATGACGTTGGGAATGCCCAGGTCGCGTGCCTGCCGGGCCTGCTCCACGGCCCCCGCAACGCTATGACGGCTCACGCCCGGCATGGTGGCGATGGGAACCTCGGTGTCCTGCTCGTGCACGAAGATGGGGTGGATGAAGTGCTGCGGTGCCAGCGACACCTCGCGCAGCATGGCGCGCAGGCCCGCGGTGCGGCGCAGACGACGGGGACGGTCCAACATGGCCGCAGGCTAGCGCAGATGATCCGGCGACAATGGAAAGCGGGGCCAGTCTGGGGGGCCGAACAGGAACGGGGCTGCCCAGCCAGAACGCCCGCAGAAGGACACCGCTCCCGCCCTGTCTTTCCATTCGGAACGGAATCGGCCCGGTCCGCTCCGGCCGCTCTCCATAATGCGCGGGTGACTGCACTCCGACCGTCCCGGCCCGCGTGGAACGCCAATGAACGCCTGGGCATTCTGAACGGCTGGCTGGTGTTTCTGGGGGACGGCTTTCTGAGCGTGTCGGTGGTGGTGGCGGGCTTCGCGGCGCGGCTGGGCGCACCCAACGCGGTCATCGGGCTGCTGCCGGGGATCGCGGCGGGGGGGTGGATGCTGCCGCAACTGCTGGTGGCGGCCCGCGTGCGGCCCCTGGCCTACAAGCTACCGGTGTACCGCTCGGCGGCGCTGGTGCGGATGCTGACCTATCTGGCGATGGTGATTATCGCGGCGACGCTGGCTGGGCGTCCCGCGCTGTGCCTGGGCCTGTTCGTGCTGGCGATGCTGCTCAACGCGCTGGCGTCGGGCGTGGCGGGCCTGCCGTTTCTGGAGGTGGTCAGCAAGACGGTGCCGCCGGAACGCCGGGCAAGGTTTTTCGGGGTGCGCAACCTCTACGGCGGCCTGCTGGCCTTCGGGGCGGGGCTGATCGTGCGCTGGATTCTGGGGTCGGGGCTGAGCTTTCCGCTGAACTACGCCCTGATTTTCCTGCTGGGGACCATCGCCTACACCGTCGGCTACGGCGTCTTCGGACGCGTCTCGGAACCGCCCGACACCCCGCTGCCCCCCGGCAACCTGCGCGAGGAGGTGCGCTCGATTCCAGTCACGCTCCAGGACCCCCATTTCCGCGCCTTTCTGACGGTGCGGCTGCTGCTGGCGGGGGCCAGTCTGGGCGATCCCTTCTATGCCGTGTACGCCCTGCGCGAGCTGCACTACCCGGCGGCCACCCTGGGCGTCTTCGTGATGGCGCTGACGGGCGCGGCTCCCCTTTCCAACCTCGTCTGGCAGCGGGTGGCGGAGCGCAAGGGGTCGCGGCGCATCATCCGCTACGCCGCCTTCTTCGCGGGTCTGGCCCCGCTGGTGGCCCTGACGGTCGGCGCGCTGCATCTGCCGCCCTTCACCTACCTGCTGGTGTTCATCCTGTCCAGCGTGGCGCTGCAAGGCTTCAACCTGGGCCACACCAACCACCTGCTCAACCTCGCCCCGCCGGACGCCCGCAGCCGCTACATCGGCACCCTGAACACGCTGGTCGGCGCAGTGCTGTTTGCCCCGGTCGCCGGCGGCCTGCTGGCCGACCTGGCGGGCTACCGCGCCGTGTTCGTGCTGAGCGCGCTGCTGTTCGCGGCGGCGTGGTGGCAGTGCGGGCGGCTGCGGCGGGATGCGTAGGCCGGCGGCCAGCGACCAGCTCCCAGCAGTTAGCAGAAGCTGCCTTGCTGGCATCTGGCCGCTGGAAGCTGGCGACTGACCGCCTTCTCAGTGCCCCAGAATCTTGCTCAGGAACGCCTGCGCCCGCTCGTGCTGGGGGTTGTTGTAGAACTGCTCGGGGGTGGTGTCCTCCACGATGTTGCCCTGGTCGAAAAAGAGGATGCGGTCGGCCACCTCGCGCGCGAAGCCCATCTCGTGGGTCACGACCAGCATGGTCATGCCGGTGCGGGCGAGTTCCTTCATCACGTCGAGCACCTCCTTGATCATCTCGGGGTCCAGGGCGCTGGTGGGTTCGTCGAAGAGCATGATCTGGGGGTCCATCGCCAGGGCGCGCGCGATGGCTACGCGCTGCTGCTGGCCGCCCGAAAGCTGCGCGGGGTACTTGTGGGCCTGCTCCTCGATGCCGACGCGGCGCAGCAGTTCCAGGCCCCGTTTCTCGGCCTCGGCCTTGCTGGTCTTGCGCACGCGCGTGGGGGCGAGGGTGATGTTCTCCAGCACGGTCAGGTGCGGAAAGAGGTTGAAGCTCTGAAAGACCATCCCGACCTCGCGGCGAATCTCGTCGAGGTGGCGGGCACCGTCGAGCGGGATGCCGTCCACCTCGATGGTGCCGCCGTCGTGGGGGTCGAGCGCGTTGAGGGTGCGGATAAAGGTGCTCTTGCCGCTGCCCGAGGGGCCGATGATCACCACGACCTCGCCGCGCCCGACCGTCAGGCTCACGCCGCGCAGGGCCTCGAACGCCCCGAAATGCTTGCGCACATCGCGGGCGACGATGATGGGCTGCGCCGCCGGGGCACTCGTGCTGAGGGAGGCGGCAGCGGTGCTGGTCTGGGTCATGCGCGGAGTGTACACGCTGGGATGCCGCCGCAGACGGAACCACTGTGAGGCATGGAAGCGCCTCCAAGCATGAGGACATGCTAAGATTTATCACCATCTCCAGACACACGGGGGACGCCAGGCGTCGCCGGAAGGGAAACCATGAAACGAATCACCACTGTTCTTCTGCTGGGCACCGCCGCGGTGGCCCTCGCCCAGGGCACCACCTTCCTGACCATCGGGTCGGGCAGCACCACCGGGGTGTATTTCCCGGTCGCCACCGGCATCGCCAAGATGATCAACGATGCCGGGGCGGGGGTGCGCGCCAACGCCCGCAGCACGGGCGGCAGCGTCTTTAACGTGAATGCCCTCGCCAGCGGCGAACTCGACGCCGCCATCGCGCAAAACGACATCGTGTACTACGCCTACAAGGGCACCGGCATTCAGGCCTTCCAGGGCAAGGCCAACACCAAGCTGCGCACCATGGCCGTGCTGTACCCGGAAGTCCTGCACGTGATCGCGCGCAAGGACGCGGGCATCAACTCGATTGCCGACCTCAAGGGCAAGCGCGTGGTGATCGGGGACCTCGGCTCGGGCACCGAGCAGACCGCCCGGCAGGTACTGGAAGCCTACAACCTGGGCTTCGACGATCTGGGGCAGGCGCTGCGCGTCTCGCCCGCGCAGGGCATCAGCCTGATGCAGGACAAGCGCGCCGACGCCCTCTTCTACACGGTCGGCGTGGGGGCCAGCGCCATCAGCCAGATCGCGCAGACGGTGGACGTGAAGGTCGTGCCGGTCAGCGGCAACCAGGCCGCCGGCCTGATCAAGAAGTACCCCTTCTACGTGCGCTACAACATCCCCGCCAAGAGCTACCGCGGCGTGGGGGCCACCGTGCCCAGCGTCGCCGTGCAGGCCGTGATGGTCACCACCACCAACGTCCCCGAGGACGCCGTGTACCGCGCCATGAAGGCGTCGTTCGGCAACGAGGCCGAGCTGAGGGGCCTGAACCCCAGCCTCGCCAGCTTCAGCTACGACAAGGCCGTCAAGGGCCTCCCCGCCCCGCTGCACCCCGGCGCGGTGAAGTTCTTCCGGGAAAAGGGCCTGAACGTCAAGTAAGACGGCCCCAGCACCTGGGTCAGAGGGGCCAGCCGCCGTGAGAGGTGCGGGCTGGCCCCCTTTTCGAGAAAGGAAATGAGTACCTTATGAGTGACCCGACAAGACCCGTGTCCAGCGACCCGGCCCTGGATCACAGCGGCATGACCGAGGGCGAGAGACGCGCCCTGGAGATGGTGGAGGCCGCCGAGACGGGCGGACGCAAGCTGGTGGGCTGGCAAAAAACCCTGGTGACGGTGCTCGCTATCGGCTGGTGCCTCTTTCAGATGTACGCGGCGCAGGTGGGAACCATCGACACGCTGCTGCTGCGCGTGACGCACCTGGCCTTTGCCTTCGCGCTGGCCTACCTGGTCTTTCCCTTTCGCAAGACGCCGGGAGAAGCCCAGGTGGGCGTGCCGTGGTACGACTGGATTCTGGGAACCCTGGCCGTCGGCACCGCCGTCTACCTGATCACGCAGTACCCGACGATTGCCAACGTGCAGGGCGGCGTGCTGAACAACACCGACGTGTGGGTGGGCAGCGGCATGGTCGTGCTGCTGCTGCTGGCCGCGTGGCGCACCATCGGGATCGCCATGCCCATCGTGGCGGGGGTGTTCATGCTGTATGCCCTCACCGGGCCACGGGGACTCATCCGGGGCGACCTGGGGCCGCAGCTTCAGCTTCATGCCGGGCAGACCTGGCCGCAGGTGGTCGGGCAGCTTTTCGCCAACACCGAGGGCATCTTCGGCACGGCCATCGGCGTCAGCGCGCAGATCGTGTTTCTGTTCGTGCTGTTCGGCTCGGTGTTCGACAAGCTGGGGGCGGGCGAGTGGTTCATGAACGTGGCCCAGGGGCTGCTGGGCGGCTTCCGGGGCGGCCCCGCCAAGGCCAGCGTGCTGAGCAGCGCGCTCAACGGCATCATCAGCGGGTCGGCGGTGTCGAATGTGGTCACGGGCGGCAACATCACCATCGGGACCATGAAGCGGGTGGGCTACAGCGCCGAAAAGGCCGGGGCCATCGAGGTGGCGAGCAGTTCCAACGGGCAACTGATGCCGCCGGTGATGGGAGCCGCCGCCTTCATCATGGCCCGCAACCTGAACATCGAGTACCGCAGCCTGATCCTGGCAGCCGCCATTCCCGCCTTCCTGTGCTACGCGGCGCTGCTGGTCGTCACGCACATCGAGGCGCTCAAGCTGGGGCTGCGCGGCCTGCCCCGCAGCGAACTGCCGCGCGTGCGCCAGACGCTGTTGAACGGCTGGTACTACCTGATTCCGCTGGGCTACCTGATCGGCACTCTGACAATTAACCCGGATGCCACCCCCGAGCGCGTCGCCCTCTACACCATCTACCTGATGATCGCGATGATGTTCGTGCAGGAGGCGTGGCGGGCCAGCCGTGATGGGCGCACCGTAGGGCGCGGCCTGCTCGACGGCGGGCGCATGCTGATCGAGGCCTTCGAGGCCGGGGCCAGGAGCATGATCGGCATCGCCATCGCCACCGCCGCCGCCGGGATCATCGTGGGCATCGTGACCATCACCGGACTGGGCTTCGGACTGGCGGACATCGTGCAACTGGTCAGCGAGGGCTTCCGTTCCTTCCTGACGGGCGTGGCTGGGCTGCTGCCGGGGGTGAATGCGGCGGCCGTGGCAGGCTTCGGCGCAATGTTGATCGTGCTGCTGATGGCGCAGCTGATCGCCCTGATTCTGGGCATGGGCCTGCCCACCACCGCCAACTACATCCTGATGAGCGCGCTGATCGTGCCCATCATCGCCAAGATCGCCGGGCTGGACGTGACCAACCCCGCGCAGATGCTCCCGGTCCACATGTTCGTCTTCTACTTCGGCATCATGGCCGACTCCACGCCGCCCGTGGCGCTGGCCGCCTTTGCCGCCGCCGCCATCTCGGGCGGGAATCCGGTCCGCACGGGCGTGCAGGCCTTTCAGTACGAACTGCGAACGGCGCTGCTGGCGTACATGATGTTCTTCAATCCGGCGCTGCTGCTGATCGCCAATAACCGTCTGGGCGGCCTGTCCTGGGCCGAGGCGGTGCCGATGGTCCTGTTCGCCTTCATCGGCCTGGTGGCCTTCAGCGCGGCCACGCTGCGCTTCCTGCACCGCCGCACCAACCTGCTTCAGACGCTGCTGCTGCTGGTCGCGTCCTTCATCCTGATCATCCCGACCCACATCCTGTGGAACCTCGCCGCCCTGGCCCTGCTCGCCCTGGTGTATTTCTGGCAGAAGGCGGGGAGCAGGAACGAGCCACCGGTGGTCCCGGCGGTGTAGGAAAGCTTCCAGCGGCCAGCTCCCAGCAGCCGACAAAACAGACCCCCAGCCCTGCGTCGGCTGGGGGTTTCGCTGGCAGCTGGTGGCTGGCCGCTACCTCGTCGCGATCTTGATCCGCTTTTCCAGTTGGTCGGTAAAGAAGGTCATCACGGTGGTCAGGGCCAGGTAAACGGCCGCGACGGTCGTCAGGACGGGCACCGGCTGGAAGGTTTCGCTGGTGACACGCGACCCGGCGAGCGTGAGTTCGAGCAGGGCGATGGAGGAGGCGAGCGAGGAATCCTTGAGCAGCGCGACCAGGTTGTTGACCAGGGGCGGCACCACGATCCTGAGCGCCTGCGGCAGCACGACCGTCCGCATGGTCTGCGCGCCGCTGAGGCCCAGGCTGCGCGCTGCCTCGGTCTGCCCGCGCGGAATGGCGAGAATGCCCGCGCGAATCACCTCGGCGTTGTACGCGCCGACGTTCAGCGACAGCGCGAGCACGGCGGGCAGGAACTCATCGGGGACGTTGAGGTGCAGGTCGCGCAACAGGCCCTGAACCGGCGCGTAGAACGTGGGCGGAATGGCGTTGTAGGCAAACAGAATCTGCACCAGCAGGGGCGTCCCGCGAATCAGCCAGATGAACAGCGAGGCCGGGGCGCGCACCAGCCACAGGGTACTGGTGCGCATGATGCCCACCACGACCCCGATCAGCAGCCCCAGCAGTCCGCTGAACACCGTCAGCAGCAGGGTCATCCTGGCCCCTTCCACGAACAGGCCCGCGCGGGAGCCGATAGGTTCGGGCATCTGCCGCAACACGGCGGTGATCAGGAAGAACAGCAGGAAGAAGGTCAGGGCGGCCCCGGCCAGCCAGCCCAGCAGGGTCAGCCCCCCCAGCGGCTGCCGGGGCGCAGTTTTCGGAACGGTCACGCCCGCCTCGGGGGAAGGACCGTGAAACGTGAGTCACACTGGTTTTTCATTGGGCAGATGATGGCACAGATGCCCTGCGGGTGGTAGCGCCTCCATGAGGATCGGGAGACAGTCCGCCCCACCTCCCCGCCAAAGAAAATCCCCGGCCACACGACCGGGGAATCAGGGGACGGGGAGCCTCAGCGGCAGCGGATGTCCTGGCCGAAGTACTCGTTACTGATCTTGGCATAGGTGCCGTTGTTCATCGCCTTGGCGAGGGCGGCGTTCAGCTCCTTGAGCAGGCTGGTGTTGCCCTTCTTGACCGCCATGGCGATGCGCTCCTTGAACAGCAGGTCGCCCTGCACCAGCTTGCCCTTCTGGGCCTTGACCACTTCGAGGCCGGTAAAGCGGTCGCCCACCCAGGCGTCCACGCGGCCCGCCATCAGCGCAGCCTGCGCGTCGGTGTCCTTGGGGTAGGTCTTGACCTCCCCGAGGCCGGGCAGCTTGCTGACGTTCTGGAGGTAGGTGGTGCCGACCTGCACGCCGACCTTCTTGCCTTGCAGGGCCGCCGCCGTCATCGGGCCGCCGGGCCGGGTGACGATGGCACCGCCCGTGCAGTAGTGCGGGCTAGCGAAGTCCACCGCCTTCTGCCGCTCGGGCGTGATGCCGTGGCTGGCGATCACGAAGTCGTAGCGGTCCTGGTTCAGCCCGATCAGCAGGTTGTCGAAGGGTTGCGTCACCCACTGCACCTTGAGGCCCATCTGCTTGGCGAGCGCGTTGGCGAGGTCCACCTCGAAGCCGGTGGGCTGGTTGCCCTTCATCACGTTGAAGGGCGGAAAGGCCCCCTCGGTGGCAATCCTGATGGTGCCACTGCGCTTGATCTCGTCCCAGGTGCGGGCCTGGGCGACGCTGGCGAGCAGGGTCAGGGCGGTCAGGGTCAGCAGTGCTTTTTTGATCATGCGGGTTCCTCCGGTACGGCCTGTTCCGGCACCCCGGCCTGTCGCCGGAAGCCGGAAGGTTGAAGTGATGCGCCACTCTACTCCCCGTTAAAGGGCAGGTAAAGGTGGGCGACATGAGGAGGCGGGGAACGGTGCCATCCCGTTCCCCGCCTCCCTGGTTTAGAGCATCAGTCGTCGGCAGAGATCACGGTGACGGAGCCGGTAGGCACTTGCACCTCTGTGCCGCTGTCCATGCTGGCCTGCCCCACCTGCGGCGTGCCGTACTCGTAGCCCAGGCCCGTGGTGTCCGCCTGGCCGCGCTTGCCGGTCGGGCTGCCCCGGTCGATGGCCGCCTCGCTTTCCTGCTCGAAGGCGTGCAGGCGGGTCTGGTCGATCAGCAGCTCGATGTCGTCGCCGGGTTCCAGGGGAGCCTGACCTTCCACCTTGGCGGTGATGTGCTGCCCCTCCACGTCGATGATCAGGTCGGTCTGCGCGCCCAGCGGCTCGACCACCACGACCCGGCCGCGCAGCACGTTCACGCCCCGCGGCAGCTCGCTGAAGCCGACCACGCCGATATGCTCGGGGCGGATCCCCAGGGAGACTTCCCGGCCCTCGTAGGCCTTGAGGCTCTGCGCGAGGCGGCCCATCGGCGCGACCCGGCTGCTGCCCACGACGAACTCGCCGTTCTGCACCCGGCCCGTCAGGAAGTTCATGGAGGGGCTGCCGATAAAGCCCGCCACGAACTTGTTCTGCGGGAAGTCGTAGAGGTTCATGGGCGTGTCCACCTGCATGATCAAGCCGTCGCGCATCACCACGATGCGGTCGCCCAGCGTCATCGCCTCGACCTGGTCGTGGGTCACGTAGATGATGGTCGCGCCCAGGCGGCGGTGAAGCTGGGAAATCTGCGAGCGCATCTCCACGCGCAGCTTGGCGTCGAGGTTAGAAAGCGGCTCGTCCATCAGGAAGACCTTGGGTTCACGCACGATGGCGCGGCCCATCGCCACGCGCTGGCGCTGACCGCCCGAGAGTTCCTTGGGCTTGCGGCCCAGCAGGTGCTCGATCTGGAGAATCCGCGCCGCGTCGCGCACGCGCTTGTCGATCTCCTCGCGGGGCGTCTTGCGCAGCTTGAGGCCAAAAGCCATGTTCTCGTAGACGTTCATGTGCGGGTACAGCGCGTAGTTCTGGAAGACCATCGCAATGTCGCGGTCCTTGGGGGGCACGTCGTTCACGATGCGGTCCCCGATGCGCAGCACGCCGTCCGAGATGTCCTCCAGGCCCGCGATCATGCGCAGCGTGGTGGACTTGCCGCAGCCCGACGGACCCACGAAGACCATGAACTCCCGGTCCGCGATGTGGAGGTTGAAATCCTTCACCGCGTGCTGCTTGGTGCCGTAGTACTTGTTGATATGTTCCAGAACGACTTCCGCCATGAGCGGCCTACCTTTCGCCCCATCTCTCGCCCGTGAATGGTGTCGGGCAACCGGGGTACGCAAACGAGATTCCCAGGGTGAACGCTGACGCTTGGCTGACGGGTGAAGTTTACCACGCAGGGCCGGAAGCCGCCGGGAAAGACGGCGGTTGAGAGGTCGAGGAAAAGAGTCGAGAGGTCGAGATGCTCCCTGCCCCGACCCCTCGACCTCTCGACCGCCGAACCTGAAAGAGGGCGCAGACCTCCCGGCCCACGCCCCCTCCCCTACCCGGCGGCCTCGCTCAGCTCGCCTGGCCGAACTGCATCCTAAACACGAACTTGGTGACCTCGCCCTTGAGGTTGTCGATCATGTCGTTGAACATGTTCGTGGCCTCGAACTTGTACTCGGTGAAGGGGTCGCGCTGGCCGTAGCCGCGCAGGCCGATGCCCTGCCGCAGCACGTCCATGCCGTGCAGGTGCTCCTTCCAGTGCTGGTCCACGACCTGAAGCAGCACGTAGCGCGACAGGCTGTTGAGCATAGTGGGGCTGAGTTCTTCCTTGCGGGCGTCGAAGGTGTCCGCGACCGCGTTCATCAGGTGGGCATGGGCATCGGCGGGCGTCATGGTCCGCAGCGCCTCGAAGTCGTAGGTTTCGAGCTGGGGCACGGCTTCCAGCATGTTGGTGCGCAGCGTGTCGAGGTCCCAGCTTTCCGGGGCCTGGTCGAGCGGGGCGTAGTAGGCGAGCTGCATGTCGGTGAAGTCGGCGATCATGCCCTCGGTCGATTCCTCCACGTCCTCGTCGGCCCCGAGCAGCACCTCGCGGCGCTGGGCGTAGATGGTGTCGCGCTGCTTGCTCATCACGTTGTCGAACTCCAGCAGTTGCTTGCGAATGCCGAAGTTGCGGTCCTCGACGCGCGCCTGCGCCTTGGCGATGGCCCCCGTGACCATCTTGGCCTCGATAGGCTGGGTGTCGTCCATGCCTAGGCTGTCCATCATGGCGACCACGCGGTCGTTGGCAAAGAGGCGCATCAGGTCGTCCTCGAAGCTGACGTAGAAGCGGCTGGAACCGGGGTCCCCCTGACGGCCCGCGCGGCCGCGGAGCTGGTTGTCGATGCGGCGCGACTCGTGGCGCTCGGTGCCGATGATGTGCAGGCCGCCGAGTTCCTGCACGCGGGCGCGGTCGGCCACCGTGCCCTCCTGAAGCTGCTGGGCCTGGCGGATAAAGTCAGGCACCATGCCCGGAATCTGCATCCCCAGCCTCTCGGCCTCCGGGTCCTGGCGGCTGATCGCCTTGATAAAGGCCTCGGCCTCGGGGGCAAAGCGGCTGATGCCGAAGTTCTGCTCGATGGCCTCGCCCAGGATGTACTCGGCGTTGCCGCCCAGCATGATGTCGGTGCCGCGCCCGGCCATGTTGGTGGCGATGGTGACGGTGCCCGACCGGCCCGCCTGCGCGATGATGCTGGCTTCCTGCGCCTCGTACTTGGCGTTCAGCACCGAGTGCTTGATGCCCGCCTGCGTCAGCAGGCTGCTGAGCTGCTCGCTGGTGTCGATGCTGGCCGTACCGATCAGGATGGGGCGGCCGGTGGCGTGTATCTGCGCGACCTCCTGCACCACCGCGTTGTACTTGCCCAGGCGGGTGCGGTACACCAGATCGTCGGCGTCCTGGCGGACCACCGGCCGGTTGGTGGGGATCACCAGCACGTCCGAGCCGTAGATGTCGAGAAACTCCTTTTCCTCGGTCTTGGCGGTGCCGGTCATGCCCGCGAACTTGTCGTAGAGGCGGAAGAAGTTCTGGTAGGTGATCGTGGCGAGCGTCTGGTTCTCGTTCTCGATCTTGACGCCCTCTTTCGCCTCGATGGCCTGGTGCAGCCCCTCGCCGTAGCGGCGGCCCGGCATCGAGCGGCCCGTGAACTCGTCGATGATGATGACTTCACCCTCATTGTTGACGATGTAGTCCTTCTCGCGCTGGTACAGCTCGCGCGCACGGATCGCCTGGGTGATCATGTGCGCCTTGTCCATGTTTTCCGGGCTGTAGAGGTCCGGCAGCGACAGCAGGCGCTCGATCTTGGAGATGCCCTGCTCGGTGAGGTGGACCTGCTTGCCCTTCTCGTCAATGGTGTAGTCGCCGGTCGGCTCGGTGCGCTTGCCGGGTTCGGCCGGTTCGCCGCGCTGGAGACGGCGAATCAGCTTGGCATACACGTAGTACAGGTCGGTGGCCTTTTCGGCCGCGCCCGAGATGATCAGCGGGGTGCGGGCCTCGTCGATCAGGATCGAGTCCACCTCGTCGACAATCGCGTAGTGCAGCGGGCTGTCGGCGCGCAGCACCAGTTGCTCGCGGCTCTGGGCCATGTTGTCACGCAGGTAGTCGAAGCCCAGCTCCGAGTTGGTGACGTAGGTGATGTCGCAGGCGTAGGCGGCCTGCTTCTCGTGGGGCTGGAGGTCGCGGCTCGCCAGGCCCACCGTCAGGCCCAGCGTGCGGTACAGCAGGCCCATCTCCTCCATGCCGACCCGCGCCAGGTAGTCGTTCACGGTGACGAGGTGGCAGCCCTTGCCCTCCAGGGCGTTGAGAGCCAGCGCCAGCGTGGCGACCAGCGTCTTGCCCTCGCCGGTACGCATTTCCGCGATGCGGCCCTGGTGCAGCGCCGTGCCGCCGATCAGCTGCACGTCGTAGTGCCGCTTGCCGATAGAGCGGCGGCCGGCTTCGCGGATCAGGGCAAAGGCGGGAACGATCACGTCGTCGAGCGACTCGCCGCCTTCCTGCACCCGGCGGCGCAGGTCCATAAAGGCCTCGGCGAGATTCTCGACTTTCATCGTCTCTTCTTCGAGCGCGTTGACCGGCTGCACCACCGTCTTGATGATGCGCGCGACATCGCGCTCGTTGTTATCGAACATTTTGTTCAGGACACGGAACATGACACGTGAGTATAGCGCGCGCCCGAACCGCCCATCGCCAGATGTCAGTGAGGCGCGCGTAAGGAAGTTGAGTGGAGGCGGCTCAGGGCCGAGGGGCCGGAAACGACTCGTGGGGGACCAGCAGAAGAATCAGCCGGTCGCGTTCGCCAGCGGTGCATACGCCACCGCGCCCTCGCTGAGGGGGCTGGGTTCGCGGCCCGCGCGCAGGGCAGCGGCGGCAGCCAGCGCGATCATCGCGCCGTTGTCGGTGTTCAGGCCCCTGCCGGGAAAAACAGCGCGCACCGGGCTGGCCGCGAAGGCTTCACGCAGGGCGCGGTTAGCCGCCACGCCGCCCGACACCACCACCGTCCCGCGCCCGTGGGCCTGGGCGGCCCGCAGTGTCGTCCCCACCAGGAAGCGCACGGCGGCCCGCTCGAACCCCGCCGCGAGGTCCTCCGGTTTCGCCCCGGCCCGGTGCGCGAGCAGCGCCGCCGTTTTCAGGCCGCTGAAGGAGAAGTCGAAGCCCTTCTGGCCTTGCAGGGGTTCCTTGAACGGCACGGCGTCGGGGTCGCCGCGCAAGGCCGCCTCGCTGATGGCCGGGCCGCCGGGATAGCCCAGACCCGCCAGGCGCGCGATCTTGTCGAAGGCCTCGCCCGCCGCGTCGTCGCGGGTGGCCCCCACCAGCACGTACTCGCCCTCCCGCGGCACGTCGAAAAGGTGGGTGTGGCCGCCCGACACCACCAGCGCGAGGTAGGGGGGCTGAAGCTCGGCCTCGCTCGCCGCCGCGAAAATGTGGCCCTCCAGGTGGTGGGAGGCGTAGAAGGGCACGTCCAGCGCCTGCGCGAGGCCCTTGCCGTACATCAGGCCCACCAGCAGCGCCCCGACCAGGCCGGGGCCGGAGGTGGCCGCGACCACATCCACGTCCGTGACCGTGAGGCCCGCCTCGGCCAGCGCGTCCTCCAGCACCGCGTCGATGCGCTCGACATGCTCGCGGCTCGCCATCTCGGGCATCACGCCGCCGTACTGCGCGTGGACCGTCTGCGACCAGACCCGGTTGGCCCGCACCCGCACCGCCCCGTCCGGGGCCAGTTCGACCACGCCCACGCCGGTGTCGTCGCAGGAGGTATCGATGCCGAGGAGATAGCGGGGAGGCGGGGAACTCATCGCGGGGGAGTGTAGCAGGGGCAGGCAAAACGGACGAGGTGGGAAGGCACCAAACGCGGTAGGATGGCCGCATCTCATACCGACTTGCTCTGATTCCAGAACATCCGGGCACAACACCGGATGTTCTTCCATCGCCGCCAGCCGGTATTTTCTTCTTCTCGCTTCGCTCGGATTCGTCTAAGACTCACCTGAAGTTGGTATCAAGGAGCCTCCCGACCGTGCGTTTGCGCTGACCCTCCCACTCTGAACTGAACCCGCCCGCCGCCGGTTCGGCGCGGCGTCCCTTCTTTCTCACGGGAGAAACGGCACATGCACTGGTCACACTCTTTTTACGAGCGGCAAGACGCCCTGACGGGGTGCTACCGCACGCCCATCCATCCCTTTCACACGGCCCTCGCGGCGCGCGTCACGGCGCACCGGGGCCAGCCAGGAACGCTGCTCGACCTCGGGGCGGGCGGCGGGCAGTTCGCGGTCGCCGCCGCGCTCGCTGGGCATAGGGTCACGGCCCTCGACCTGCGGCAGGGGGCGGGCGAACACACCCTCGAGCTGGCCGCGCAGCACAGCACTCCTGTTCACACGTTGACGGGAGATTTCTATGTGGCGGACCCCGGTGGCCCCTTCGATGCCGTGTGCTGCTGGGACGGCTTCGGCATCGGCGAGGACGACGAGCAGCGGCACCTGATCTCACGGGTAGCGGGGTGGCTCGCGGTGGACGGGACGGCGTATGTCGACGTGTTCACGCCGTGGTACTGGGCGCACCACGCGGGCTTCACCCGCCGGACCGAACGCTACAGCCAGACCTACGGCTTTAACGCGGACGGCTGCCGGATGCTCGACACGTACGCGCCGCGCGGGGAAGCGGCCTTGACCCAGTCGCTGCGCTGCTACAGCCCCGCCGACCTGCGGTTGCTGCTCGCGGGCACCGGGCTGATGCTGGCGGAGGTGTGGCCGGGCGGAGCCTACGACCCCCGGGCAGGCGTGTTCCACGCGGAGGTGTCACTGGGCGAGAGCATGATGTACACGGCGGTCCTGCGTCCCGCCTGACTACCGCATGCGGGGGTCGGTGTCGGGTTCCTCGGTGAGCAGCCACAGCGAGCGGCCCTGCTGGGCGGCGTTGCGCTGGGCATCGAGCAGCAGGCGCTCCAGCTCGGCCCCCAGTTGCCGGGAGCGGCGGCGGAAGAGGTCGTAGCCGCATAGCACCAGCGCGAAGCGGGCCGGGCGGGCATTCGGGTCGGTCAGCACGTCGTACAGGGCGTCCCAGTTGCGCCCGAAATTCTCGGTCAGGGCCAGGCCGCGCAAAAAGGCCAGCATCAGGCCCTCCTTGTCCCGCACGTGCGAAAGGTCCACCTCGCGCACCGCCACCTGATACCCGGCCGCGATGATGCGGGGATCGTGGGGGGCGGCCTGAATCCCCTGCGGGGCCTCGGCAAAGACGTTGATCACGGGCGGATTCTCCTGAAGGTGGTGTAGTGGTCGGCGCTGTAGTAGCACTCGGCGTCCGGGGGTGTCACGGCCGCGCAGACGATGCGGCGCGCCCCCCGGTCCCCCTCGCCCGGTGTGGGCACGGTGTACTCACGGTAGCCCCCGCCCGACCGCCGGGGCAGCACGCCCTCGCGGTTGCCGAACGTGCTGCCGTCCTTGCGGTACGGAAAGGGACCGCCCGCCGCGATCAGCCGCAGCGTGTGCTGTCCCTCACGCGGGAGGTCGCCCACGGCGACGAAGGGCAGACCGCTGACCGCATCGCGCCCAGGTCGGGTGGGGATGCGGGCCGGGGTGGAAGTCGGCGCACGGCGCGTCTGCTCCGCCCGCGTCTGCTGTCCCGTCGTCCCCGCCTGTGTTGTGCCCGTCTGGGCGCTGGGAACATCACAGGCGGCGAGCAGCCCGGCCAGCAGCGCGGTGCCCAGCAGACGGCCCAGGGAGAAAGGTGGACGGCGAAAGCTCACGCCCCGGAGTGTACGCCGCCCCGGCGACGGCCCGCCTTGACCTTCCCTTTTCTGCCTGAGGCCAAAGGAAGCGGGCAGAAGGTTCTCGCCCTCTGCCCCTCTGCCTTCTCGCGTTCTGCTGTCCTACAGCCCGCCGTTTGTCAGCCGGCCGCTCGCCACCAGCAGCAGAATCAGCACGCCGACCACCACGCGGTACACCGCGAAGCCCTTGAAGTTGTTGGAGGACACGAAGCGCAGCAGCCAGCCGATGGCGAGGTAGGCGACCCCGAAGCTCACGGCCGCCCCCAGCACCACGTTCACGATGCCGATCTGGGCGAGCAGGTCGCGGCTCTTGATGAAGTCGATCAGCGCCGCGCCGCCCAGGGTGGGAATCCCCAGGTAGAAGCTGAACTTGGTGGCGGTGGGCCGGTCCAGGCCCATCAGCATGCCGCCCAGGATGGAGCTGGCGCTGCGCGAGAAGCCCGGCCACAGGATGGCCAGGCACTGCACCGCCCCGATCAGAAAGGAGCGGCCCACACCGATGTTCTTGATCTCGTGGACCACGGGCGTAGTCTTGCGGCTCTCGATCAGCCACATCAGCACGCCGCCCACGATCAGCGCCCAGGCCACCACACTGGGCCGGAACAGGTTGGCCTTGATGGTGTCCGCGAACAGCAGGCCCAGCACCACGGCCGGAATGCAGGCGACCACGACGCCCAGCCACAGCCGCTGCGTGGGCTGGTCCCGGCCGATCACGCGCGCCTGCTGCGCGAAGTCGCGCCAGTAGTACGCCAGCACCGCCAGGATCGCGCCGCCCTGAATCACCACCTCGAAGGTGTCCTTGATCTCCTTGGGCCAGGGCACGCCCATCAGGTTCCCGGCGACGATCAGGTGGCCCGTCGAACTGATCGGCAGAAACTCGGTGATGCCCTCGACGATCCCGTAGATGATGGCGTAGAACCAGTCCATAGTCCGGGTGAGGCTAGCACCTCGGGGAGAAGGTGAACCGCATTTCAAAGCGAGCGGTCAGTGTGGCCCGTCTTTTCCGGCTCGTTTCTCCAGCCGGTTTTCCTGGCCCTGTCATTCGGTCGCTGCCCGGACGGAGTAGGGTGGGCCATGCCAAGACACCTGCCGCTCTGCACGTTGCTGCTGCTTTCCCTCGCCCAGGCCCAGGCGGGTCAGGGATCGCCCCCGCTCCTGCAAGGCGGCCTGCTAGCGGGCGGCGGTCAACCTGCGGTGCGGGTGTGGCCGGCAGAGCAGGCGGGCACCACCCTCAATTTCGGCGACTTCCAGAGCAAGGCCGAGTGGACCTTCCCGCAGGGCAAAGGCGGGAAGCTGCCCGCCGTGCTGCTGATCCACGGCTCCTCGCCCGCCGACATGAACTTCACGGTGATGGGCCAGGACGGCCAGGTCAAATCGGCCATTTTCAAGGACCTCGCGGACACCTTCGCCGCCCAGGGCATCGCCACGCTGCGCTACAACAAGCACTACGTCAGCGGCCCCGGCCAGGTGGACTACCCGAGCTTCTACACCAAGGCCGACCTGAACCTCTTCCTGCAAGACGCCGAGGTCGCGCTGGAAGCCCTGAAGAAGAACCCGCGCGTGGACCCCAAGAAGGTCTTCGTGTACGGCTGGAGCGAGGGGTCGACCGTGGCCGCCGCGCTGGTCGCCAAGCACCCCGAGGTCGCGGGCCTGATCGTGCAGGGGCCGGTGGTGCTGCCCTGGCGGCCACTGTTCGAGGCCCAGTTCAGTGAGGTGCAGCTTCCCTACCTGCGCTCGGTGGTGGGCGGGGCACTCACGAACGCCGACTTTGTCCGGCTCGTGACCGGAAAGGGCGGGATGGTCGCCAAAAGCGCGGCGTTGTACTTCACAGACCCCGCGCAGGCGCAGCAGGGCAAGTACGTCATCAACCCGCAGCTCGACACCGACGGGGACGGCCAGCTGGAAGTGGACCGTGAGGTCGTGCCGGGGTTCCAGACCGTGCTGAATGACGCCCTCACTCCCCAGGGCTTTTTCAGCATCTACGCGCCGGGCCGCGCCCTGCCGAGCGTGACGGCACAGGTGCCGAACCTCAAGGTGCCCGTGCTGGTGCTGCAAGGCGCGAATGACGCGAACACGCCCACAAAATATCTGGGCACGCTGGAACAGGCGTTCAAGGCGGCGGGTCGGGAGGCGACGGTCAAGGTCTACCCCGGCCTGGGCCACTCGCTGGGGCCAGCCGCCAGCCTCATCGACGACGACTTCCGGCCCATCGCGGCGGGGCCGATGCGGGACGCGGCGAGCTGGATCAAGTCGCACTGAGATGAGCCGTTCTGGAGACGCCAGCCCCTGGCCGTTCGCCCCTTACCTGAACCGCTGGCAGCTCGTGCCGGACGGCGAGGCGCTGCACACCCACAGCAGCGATCTGTTGCCCGTGCGAGCTGGGGGACAACCCGCCATGCTCAAACTGCCCCGCGGGGCCGAGGAACGCCGCGGCGGCGGGCTGATGCGGTGGTGGCAGGGTGACGGGGCCGCGCGGGTCCTGGCATACGACGAGGGAACCGGGGCGCTGCTGCTGGAGCGCCTCACGGGGCCGCGCTCCCTGGTGCAGATGGTGCGCGAGGGGCAGGACGATGAGGCGAGCCGCATTCTCTGCGGGGTGGCGGCCCGGCTGCATGTTCCGCGTGCCCGGCCTCTGCCCGAACTGGCACCGCTGGAGCGGTGGTTTCGCTCGCTGGAGGCGGCCTCCCGGCAGCACGGGGGGATGTTTGTGGAAGCGGCGGACACGGCCCGGCAGTTGCTGGAGACGCCGCGAGACGTGGGCGTGCTGCACGGCGACCTGCACCACGAGAACGTGCTGGACGGCAGCCGGCTGGAGCAGGGTGGGCGTGGCTGGCTGGCGATTGACCCCCACAGCCTGCTGGGCGAGCGCGGCTTCGACTACGCCAACATCTTCTGCAACCCGGACCTGAAGACGGCCACGCAGCCCGGACGGCTCGCCCGGCAATCGCACGTCGTGGCGCAGGCGGCGGGGCTGGAGCGGTCCCGCCTTCTCCAGTGGGTGCTGGCCTACGCGGGCCTGTCGGCCGCGTGGTGGCTGGAAGACGGCAGGCACGACGAGGCGCAGCCCGTGCTGACCGTCGCGGCTCTCGCAGCGGCAGAACTGCTATAATTTCCGTTTGGGTGCCCCCGTGACCCCCGCCCCCGCGCGCTCGAGCGTCGCGCGGAGGCCTGGCCCAGGAAACGTGTCTGTTCAGCAATTGGGAACGGACGAGAGGCTGGCACGAGGACGGCAAACTTTTCCCACCAACGCTCAGGAGTCCGACATGTCGTACATCTCCATGAAGCAGCTGCTCGAAGCGGGCGTCCACTTCGGGCACGAGACCAAGCGCTGGAACCCCAAGTTCAAGCGGTTCATCTTCGCCGAGCGCAACGGCATCTTCATCATCGACCTGCAAAAGACCCTCAAGCAGCTCGACCGCTCCTTCGACTACATCAAGGACCTGTCCGAGCGCGGCGGCGTGATTCTGTTCGTGGGCACCAAGAAGCAGGCGCAGGAAATCGTGGAGCTGGAAGCCCGCCGCACCGGGATGCCCTATGTGACCAGCCGCTGGCTGGGCGGGATGCTCACCAACTTCCGCACCATGCGCACCCGCATCGACCGCCTGAACGAACTCGACGAGATGTTCGAGTCGGGCCGCATCAACGACCGCCCCAAGGCCGAGCGCATCGAGCTGGGGGCCGAGCGCGAGCGGCTGCTGCGCTTCGTGGGCGGCATTCGCAAGATGACCCGCCTGCCCGACGCGATCTTCGTGGTGGACCCCACCAAGGAAGTGATCGCCGTGCAGGAGGCCAACAAGCTCGGGATTCC
This sequence comes from Deinococcus carri, assembly GCF_039545055.1. NCBI lineage: Bacteria > Thermotogati > Deinococcota > Deinococci > Deinococcales > Deinococcaceae > Deinococcus > Deinococcus carri. The sequence goes on along the minus strand of NZ_BAABRP010000001.1, from coordinate 461,439 downwards.
TGTGATTGCCCTGGCCGACACCGACTCGGACCCGGACGTGATTGACTACATCGTGCCCGGCAACGACGACGCCATCCGCAGCATTCAGCTGATCACGCACCGCATCGGTGACCTGATCGTGGAAGCGCGCGGCGGCGGCGAGGACGTTGCGGAGGGGCGCGTGGAGGAAGGCAACGCCGACATCGCGGCCGCCGAGCAGGGCGACGAGGGCGACACCGCCCAGCTCACCAGCAGCCAGGGCCGCAGCTAAGCTTCCGGCACCCACCTCTCGGGGGCGTCCGGCGCGGTTCGGTCCGCCCCCCCTTTCAAGACACACTTTCAAGACACATTCCTGAATCCAACTTCCGGAGGTACACACCATGATGGAATCGATCAAGAAGCTGCGCGAACTGACCGGCGCGGGCATGATGGACGTGAAAAAGGCCCTCTCCGACGCGGGCAACGACGAGGACAAGGCAATTGCCCTGCTGCGCGAGCGCGGCATCGTGAAGGCCGCCAAGAAGGCCGACCGCGAGGCGCGCGAGGGGCTGGTGCGCTTTGTCGTGGACGGCAACAAGGCCGCGATGGTCGAGGTGAACAGCGAGACCGACTTCGTGGCGCGCAACTCCGACTTCCAGGCCCTGGTGGAGAACCTTGCCCAGGCCGCGCTGAAGGCGGGCACCAGCGACGTGGAGGAGTTCAAGAACTTCACGCTGGACAGCGGTGACACCGTGACCAACACCGTCGCCGCCGCCGCGGGCAAGATCGGGGAGAACCTGGTGCTCAACCGCGTGGCCTATGTCGAGGCCGCCGAGGGCGAGCAGGTGGCCGGGTACGTTCACTCCAACGGCAAGATTGGCGTGCTGGTGGACATCGCGGGCGGCAGCGAGGCCCAGGCGAAGGACGTGGCCCTGCACGTGGCCGCCGAGCGTCCCCAGTACCTCAGCCGCGACGAGGTGAACCAGGAGGACATCGAGAAGGAGCGCGAGATCCTCACCAACAAGGCGCTGAACGAGGGCAAGCCCCAGCAGATCGTGGAAAAGATCGTGGGCGGCCAGATCGGCAAGTTCTACGAGGAAAAGGTTCTGCCCGAGCAGAAGTTCGTCAAGGACCAGAGCATGACGGTCTCCAAGTACCTGGACGGCGCGCAGATCAAGCGCTTCGTGCGCTTCGAGATCGGCGCTTAAACGGGGGGGCGGCCAGCAGAGCCGCCCTTTCCCTGGGCCGCTTCCCCCCACCCCGCGCCCGGCGGCCCCTTCCCGCCGGGCGTTTTTTGCTGTCCTTTCCCCCCTCCCCGAGGTGACTTCATGTTCAAACGTGTCCTGCTCAAACTTTCCGGTGAATTTCTGGCAGGCCCAGCGCCTGATGGTTCGGGGGGGTTTGGCATCAGCCCCGAGACGACCGCCCAGCTCGCGCGCCTGATCACGGAGGCGCTGGAGGGGACCGGTGTGGAACTCGCCATCGTGATCGGCGGTGGGAATCTGTGGCGCGGCGCGCGCAACGGCAAGGGCATGGACCCCGCCACCGCCGACTACATCGGGATGCTGGGCACGGTCATGAACGCGATGGCCCTGCAAGACGCGATGGAGGCCACCGGCCAGCCCACCCGCGTCATGAGTGCCATCCAGATGGCCGCAGTCGCCGAGCCGTACATCCGCCGCCGCGCCATCCGGCATCTGGAAAAGGGCCGGGTGGTGATCTTTGGCGGCGGCAACGGTGCGCCCTTCTTCACCACCGATACCACCTCCACCCTGCGCGCGCTGGAAATCGGCGCGGACGTGGTGCTGATGGCGAAGAACAAGGTGGACGGCGTGTACGACAGCGACCCACGCAAGAACCCCGACGCGCAGTGGATCGACACGGCCACCCACCTGGAGGTCGTGGAGCGCCGCCTGGAAGTCATGGACGCCACCGCGCTGACCCTGTGCATGGACAAGAACCTGCCCATCGTGGTGTTCGATATCTTCCAGCCGGGCAACCTGCGCCGCCTCTTCCTGGGTGAGCGGGTGGGCACGCTGATCCAGAGCTGAGCGCGGGGCCACAGGTCACAGGCTAGAATCCCACCCAAAGGAGAACTTCTCATGGCAGACATGAAAGCGATCAACGAAGGTACGCGCGAGCGCATGGGCAAGGCCCTGGAGGCACTGGAGAACAACCTGAGCGTGCTGCGCACGGGCCGCGCCAACCCCGGCATCCTGAAAAAGGTTCTGGTGGACTACTACGGCTCCACCATGCCGATTGACCAGGTGGCGAGCATCACCACGCCCGACGCGCGCACGCTGGTGATCACGCCCTGGGACCGCGGCGCGCTGAACCCCATCGAAAAGGCCATCCGCGACAGCGACCTGGGCCTGAACCCCAACAACAAGGGCGACACCATCTTCATCAGCCTGCCCATGCTGACCGAGGAGCGCCGCAAGGACCTGGTGAAAAACGCCCGCAACTACGCCGAGGACGCCCGCATCGCCATCCGCAACCTCCGCAAGCACGCGTTGGACGAGGTCAAGAAGCTCGAAGGCGTCGGCGACGACGACATCAAGCGCGGCGAGGCCGAGGTGCAGAAGATCACCGACGAATACGTGAAGCGCGTCGACGACATCTTCAGCCGCAAGGAGCAGGAAATCCTCGGGTGAGACCGACTTGCTCTGATTCCAGAACATCCGGGCAAACCACCGGATGTTCTGCAGGGGCTACAGGCTCAGGGGCGGCCCTTCGCCTTTCTTGCTGCACAAAACATAGGCTCACCCGCTCATGGTCCATCGCCGCAAGTCAGTCTTCTCTTCTTCTCGCTCCGCTCGGGTTCGTCTTCGACTCACCTGAAGTTCGTACGAGGCGAGTTCCCGCCAGACCAAGCGACCGCCGGGGCTACGGCTTCTGGCGGCGCGTTCTTGTGGGTTGTGGGAAAAGGCCCCTCCCTACAGCCCACCGCCTACAACCCACAGCCCTCCGCAGGAGCCGCCCGTGGAATCCCTGAGTACCCGCGTCCTCACCTCGGTGGTGGGCTTTACCATCATCAGCCTGCTCGTGTGGATCGGGTGGATCGCAATGCTGCCCCTGCTGCTCTTCGTGTCGGTGATGGGGCTGTACGAGTACATCCGGATGCTGGAGCATAACGACATCGACGTGCGGCGCGTCTCGCTGGGGGTGTTCGGGGCGGCGATTATCGTGGCGAGCCTGCCCATGCTGCCCGCAGTGCCCTGGCTGGGCGGGTCGTGGCGCGAGGTGGTGCTGACGGTCGCGCTGGGCTGCCTGCTGGTGATGGAGGTGATGCGGCCCGGCGAGCGCCCGCTGGAGCGCGTGGTGTACTCCATGTTCGGGCTGCTGTATATCCCCTGGCTGCTGGGCTACTTCCTGCTGCTGCGCTACACGCCCGATTCCGGTGAGGGCCTGCTGTATTTCGCGCTGCCACTGCTGGCGACCTTTGCGGCGGATATCGGCGGCTACTTCGGGGGCCACTTCTTCGGACGGCGCAAGCTCGCCCCGGAGATCAGCCCCGGCAAGACGGTCGAGGGGGCCATCGGCGGGCTGGCCTTCAGCTTTATCACGGTGCTGATCTTCTCGCAGCTCACGCATATCGGCTCACCGCTCGAAGCCCTGCTGTATTCCATCCTGGTCGCCAGTGCCTCGCAACTGGGCGACCTGGCCGAGAGCCTGCTCAAGCGCGCGCTGAAGACCAAGGACAGCGGCAGCAGCCTGCCGGGGCACGGCGGCTTTCTGGACCGGCTCGACAGCCTGCTGTTTGCGGTGCCGGCGACGTATCTGTTTTTGAATATCAGCGTGTTTACGAGGTAGGGCGCGGTACGGAGGACGCGGTGCGCGGTGGCTGAGGCAGGAGGCTCCAGCCGCCGCGCTGCTTTTCCCGCCGCCCGCGTACTGCGTCCCGCGCACCCTCCCGGCCCGCCTCATGCGCCATGCTGTACGGGTGAAGCTCACGGTTCTGGGCAGTACGGGAAGCATTGGCACGCAGGCGCTGGACGTGGCGCGGGAGCGCGGCTGGGCGGTGGGGGCGATGGCGGCGGGACGGAACTTGGACCTGCTGGAAGCCCAGGTGCGCGAGTTTCGGCCCGAGGTGGTCAGCGTGGCGGCGGAAGCGTTCGCGGAGGCCCGCTCGCGGCTGGCGGGGGTGCGCGTGGTGGCTGACCCCAGCGAGGTCGCGGCCCGGCCCGCCGACGTGGTGGTCAATGCCATGAGCGGTCTGCCGGGGCTGGCCCCCACGCGGGCGGCGCTGGAGGCCGGGCGGGCGGTGGCCCTGGCAACCAAGGAGGCGATGGTCACGGCGGCGGATCTGATCTGGGAGGCCGCGGCACGGGGCGGGGGCCGCCTGGTCCCGGTGGATTCCGAGCATACCGGCGTATACCAGTGCCTCACCGGGGAACACCTGGGAGACGTGGCCGAGCTGATTCTCACGGCCAGCGGCGGCCCCTTCCGCGACGGCCCGGCGGACCTGAGCCGCGTCACGCCCGAGCAGGCCTTGAAGCACCCCTCCTGGAGCATGGGGCCGAAGATTACCGTCGATTCCGCCACCCTGATGAACAAGGGGCTGGAGGTGATGGAGTGCGCCTCGCTGTACGGCCTGCCCCTCTCGCAGGTGGGCGTGGTCATCCACCCGCAGAGTGTGGTTCACGCGGCGGTGCGCTTCCGCGACGGCAGCCTCAAGGGGCAGTTCGGCCCCACCGATATGCGCCTGGCGATCGCCTACGCCATCGACGCCGCGCCGACCGGCATGAGCAGACCGGGCGACGTGCGGGGGGCGCGGCGCGGGCCGGAGGTGGCGGGGCACCTGGGCTGGCCCCTGCGGGGAAGCTGGGAGTTCCGCGAGCCGGACGCCGCCCGCTTCCCCGCGCTCGGCCTGGCGTACCGCGCGGGCGAGGCGGGTGGTCTGCTTCCGGCAGCGCTGAACGCGGCGGACGAGGTGGCCGTCCCCGCCTTTCTGGCCGGACAGATCGGCTTCATGGAGATTCCCCGCCTGATTGAGCGCGTGCTGGACGAGACGCCGCAGGGCACGCTGACCTGGGAGACGCTGGTGCAGACGGAAGCGTGGGCCAGCGCGCGGGCACGCGAACTGGTGGCGGCGGGGGTGCGGGGATGAACATCTTCCAGAGCATCGCGGCGGCCCTCTCCCCGGCGGGGCTGCTGTGGACGCTGCTGATCATCGGCGTGGCGACCTTCCTGCACGAGCTGGCGCACTACGCGCTGGCCCGCTGGCAGGGCGTGGCCGTGAGGTCGTTCAGCGTGGGCATGGGGCCGGTGCTGCTGCGGCGGCACTGGCGCGGGACCGAGTGGCGGCTGAGCCTGCTGCCCATCGGCGGCTACGTGGAAATCGACGGCATGGCCCCCGAGGAAGGCCCCGGCGGCGAGTACCGCCAGCCCACCCGCGGCTTCGCGGCGCTGCCCACCTGGGGCAAGGTGGCGATCCTGCTCGCCGGGCCGCTGATGAACCTGGTGCTGGCGATAGGTCTGATGACGGCCACCTTCACCGCCCAGGGCATCCCCGCCCCCGACCGCGCCCGTATCGAGGCGGTGCTGCCGAACTCGCGGGCGCAGGCGCTGGGCCTGCGGGCCGGGGACGTGATCACGGCCATCGGCGGGCGTGACCTTCCCGACACGTACACCGCGAATGGAGGGCCGCACGCGGGCTGGGAAAGCGTGCGCGATACCCTCGTCACGGCGGGCCGCAAGACGCTGACCGTGGAACGCGGCGGCCAGACCCGGCAACTGAGCTTCGACTGGCAGCCGCGCGTGAACGGCGTCCAGCAGCGCCTGGGGATTCAGTACGGCCCGGACGTGCAGCCCGCCAGCGTGCCCGTCGCCCTGGGCACCTCCCTGCGGACCACCGCCGAGGCCATGCCGCAGGTGCTGCGGGCCTTCGGGGGCCTGTTCGCCAAGTTCTTCACCCTGAATCTCTCGCAGGACCAGAACGTCAGCGGCCCCATCGGCACGGCGGAAATCGTGAGCCGCGCCGCCGCGCTGAGTCCCTGGGCGCTGGTGCAGGTCGCCACCCTGCTGAACCTCTCGCTGGCCTTTTTCAACCTGATCCCGATTCCGGGCCTGGACGGCGGGCGCATCCTGCTGGTGCTGGTGGGTGCCCTGCGCGGCCGCCCCCTCACGCTGGCGCAGGAACAGGCCATCAACGTGGCGGGCTTCGCCTTCGTGATGCTGCTGACGGTGTTCGTGGTGGTGCGGGACGTGAGCCGGTTTTTTTAGGCGGCCAGTCGCCAGCAGCCAGCTTCCAGCCGGGGAGCTGGCTTTCCTTTTGTGCTGGTGGCTGGCCGCTGGAAGCTGGCCGCCTCTCTCCATGACTGACCGCTGACGCCTGAAAGCTTTACCATGCCCCTGATGCAGCAGCCAGAAGCGCAGGAAACAGGAGCGCGCGTGGCGGTCGTGATTCCCGCGTTCAACGAGGAGGAGACGGTCGCGGAGGTGGTCCGGGCCGCGCGGGAACTCACGCCCGACGTGGTGGTCGTCAGCGACGGCAGCAGCGACCGCACGGCGCAGGTCGCGCGGGAGGCCGGGGCGCGGGTGGTGGACCTGCCGCAGAACGTGGGCAAGGGACCGGCGCTGCGGGCGGGGCTGGAAGCGACGGCGGCCGAGTACGTCGTGATGCTCGACGGCGACCTGCTGGGCCTGACGCGCGAGCATCTGGAGCGGCTCTTGCGGCCCGTGCTGGCGGGCGAACTGGACATGGCGATCGGCGTGTTCGAGGGCGGCGGCTTTGCGAGCGACTGGGGCAACAAGCTCACGCCGCACCTCAGCGGGCAGCGCGCCTGCCGCCGCGACTGGCTCCTGGCCGTACCCCGCCTGGGGGCCGAGCGCTGGCCCGAGCCGCCCATCACCGATCACCTCAAGACCACCGCCGCGCGCTGGGATTACGTGGAACTGGGCCAGGTGCGGCAGGTCCTCAAGGAAACCAAACGCGGCTTCTGGAAGGGTGCCCGCGCCCGCACCCGCATGTACGCCGACCTCCTGACCTACCGGCGGCGCAAGAAGCGGGAGAGGTAGCTGTAGCTCATTTCAACAGGTCAATCCGGCTGCCGTCCGCCGTCTGATACCGGACCACGCCGATCCCCGGCACGAAGGAGGTGAGCTGTGTACTCTGCCGCCCCCCCACCATCAGGTCGGTGCGAATCACCAGGGCATTGAAGGTGCCCGCCGGAACGCGCACGGGTTCGGAGCCGACCACCTGACTGCTGCTCTTGAGGGTGCCGCCCCCACTCTGCCAGCGCTGGCCGGGGCGCAGGGGACCGGGCGGGTACACGTTCAGTGGCGCGGCATACCAAGTCAGGCGGTCCCCGGCCTTGACCCCGCGCAGCCACACGCTGCCGTCGGGGCGGTACTCCAGCAGGTCCTGCGTGTAGGTCTGCCCGCCGTACTGGTGGCCCACCGGCACGACCGGCACGCCCCGGACCGTGGTGGGTGCGGCGATCACCTGCGTCTCGCCGCTGCTGTAGCTCCAGGTGGTGCCCGGTTGACGGGGATAGTAGTCGGGGGCCGGGGCGGACAGCGCGGAGGAGGCCAGCAGCAGCAGGAGGGCGGGCAGGACGCGGATCACGGCCCACAGTAAAGCGGGCGCGGCGTCACCAGAGCCTCACAGGGCGGGCCTGACCGGACAGGCGTCCGGGCACCGGGAGGGGCGCATGCTAGCCTCGCCCCCATGAATGACGCCTCCCGCGCCCCCGTGCCGCCCCCGCCGATGTTCGAGCAGGCCGCCATCGCGGGCGTGGGGCTGATCGGGGGCAGCGTGGCGCTGGGGTTGCGGCAACGCCTGCTGGCCCGGCGGGTGGTCGGCTACGACGCCAGCATGGAGGTGCTGCGCGAGGCGCAGGCGCTCGGGGTGGTGGACGAGGTGCGCGCCACGCCGGGAGACTGGCTGCGGGAGTGCGACCTGGTGGTGCTGGCCGCCCCCATGCGGGCACTCGCGCCGCTGGCCCGCGACCTGGCCCCCTTCCTCTCTTCAGGTGCCCTGGTGACGGACGTGGGCAGCGTGAAGGCGGGGTTGGCTGCCGAGCTGGAGGCGCTGGGCGTGCGGAACTTCGTGCCGGGGCACCCGATGGCGGGCAGCGAACGCGGCGGCGTGACCCATGCGCGGGCGGCCCTGCTGGAAAACGCCGTGTGGGTGCTGACCCCCACCGACCACACGCCGCTGACCGCCCTCAGCCGGATGCGGACGCTGGTGGAGGGGCTGGGGGCCGCCCCGGTGGTGATGCCCCCCGACGCCCACGACAGCCTGGTGGCGACGATCAGCCACCTGCCGTACCTCGCCAGCCTGGCCCTGACGCACCTGGTCGCGCGCGACGAGCGCCTCAGCCTGCTGGCCGCCGGGGGCTTCCGCGACCTGACGCGGGTGGCGAGTGGCGATCCCGGCATGAGCCGCGACATGGTGGTCGAAAACCGCGCGGCGCTGCGGGACGCCCTGGCCCGCTTCCGGCGGCAGCTCGAACGCCTGGAGACTGACCTCGACCACCCGGAGGAGTTGCTGGCCGCCGCGCAGGAAGGCAAGCGCACCCGCGACAGCCTGCCCGTCGTGCGGCGCAGCCTGCTGCCCCCCCGCCACGACCTGGTGGTGGCCGTGCCGGACAGGCCCAACCAGATCGGGGCGCTGACTCAGGCGCTGGGCGAGGCGGGCGTGAACATCAAGGACATCGAGGTCCTGGCGATCCGCGAGGAGGGCGGCGCGATCCGCCTGGGCCTGGAAAGCCTGGAGGACGTGCGCCGCGCCGGGGAGATTCTGGGTGCGGCGGGCTTCGAGGTGCGGGGGCGGGGGTAGGGCGGGGGTCCGGCGGAAAGGGCCGGAAGGCAGAAGGCATGTCGCCCAGCTCGCCCAGGGTCCCCTCCGGAACCACTGCCCGCGCCAGACCGCTAGAGTGACCCCTGCATGTCGCAGCCGCCCACCCCGCCCCCCAACGGTCCCCGTCTCACGGCCATCGACACCTTCCGGGGCCTGACGATTCTGGAGGTGGTGGGACACCACGCGACGGGCATGGGGCTGCGGCACGCGGAGGTCGGCTCGACCACCCACGACCTGCTGCTGGTGCTGAACCGCACGCTGCATTTCGCGGTGCCCGCCTTCGTGTTCCTGTCGGTGCTGGTGCTGACGCGCAGCCTGCTCAAGAGATTCGACCCGAAGCGGTACTTCTGGCGCAGGCTTACGCGGGGGGGCTGGCCTTACCTGCTGTGGAGCGCGCTGTATGCCCTGTGGTACGTGTGGACCGGACAGCGCGCCCCGGAAACGCTGACCGACCCGGAGCGCTGGCGCGACTGGCTGCTGTACGGCAAGGCCAGCTACCACCTGTACTTCCTGCTGGTGGCGCTGGAGGTCTATCTGGTGCTGCCGCTGCTGCTGCCGCTGGCCCGGCGCAGGCCCTCCATCACGCTGGCGCTGCTGGGGGGGCTGGCCGCGCAGCTCGGGCTGTACCTGCTGAACCGCGAGGTGCTGCACCTGCGCTTTCCGGCCAGCACGGTGCTGTGGTACGCGCTGCCTATCAGCCTGGGGCTGGCGGTGGGGGCGCGGCTGGAGGTGTTCCCGGACTGGTGGCGCAGGCGGCGGTGGGTGCTGCTCCCGCTGCTGGCCGTGGCCTACGCCATCTACCTCCCGGTCGCGCTGGCCTACGTGCGCGGCACACCCGTCACGCCGGTGGTGTACAGCGGCCTGAGCTGGACCTACACGGCGCTGGTGGCGCTGGCGCTGCTGGGCCTAGCCTACCGCCTCGAACGGGGGCGGCAGGCCCAGACCCTCAAACGGGTCATCGCCACGCTGGGCACCGTCAGCCTGCCGATCTACCTGCTGCACCCGGCGCTGCTTCAGGCCCTGGAACGCTGGCGCGCCCCCCAGGGGCAGTCGGTGGAGTTGGCGCTCACGGTGGCGCTCTACGCGCTGGTGGCGCTGGTGGTGCCCGCCGTGATTGGCCGCCTGCTGCTGGGCAAGCGCCTGGGCCTGCTGCTGTTCGGGCGTTGAGCGGGGACGCCAGAGCCTCTGCTCTGTCAACGAGGGGCCTTTCCCTGCGCGGCGTCATTCTGCTCCATGCGCCGTCCAACTTCGCTCGCTCCGCTCGGCCAACGAATACGGAACAGCACCGCATTCTTATGGCAAATGCTCTAGAGTGCAGCTCAGCCATGCGCCGCCGCCTCGCCCTGCTGTTCACGCTGCTCGCCGCGCTGCCCGCCGGGGCGCTCGCCTCCGCCGCCCCTTCCGCGCCCTCTCCCCTGCCGTTTCCGCTGCCCGCCGTGCCCGACACGGTGCGGCTGGACCGGGTGAGCGGCCCGTCGTTTCTGCGGGTGCCGCCCGCCTGCTACCAGCGGGACTGCGCGCTGGTCATCGTGTCGCATCCGCGGGGGCAGAGTGCCGCGCGGCTGCACGCCAGCCCCCAGGTCACGGCGCTGGTGGACGCGCTGCTGGACGCACCCTTCGCGGTGCTGCTCAGCGACGACGGCGGCCCCACGCCCTGGGGCAGCCCCGCCGCGCTCGCCCAGGTCGCCAGCCTGCGCGAGGAAGCCGTCGGCCACTTCGCCTTCAGTGGCCGCACCTACGCCCTGGGCCTGAGCATGGGCGGCCTGCTCGCGCTGCGCAGCGCCCTGCCCGGCAGCCCCTACCCGGTGTCGGGCGTGGCACTGATCGACGGCTGGGCCGACCTGCGGGAGGCGTGGGGGTCCGCCGCCAGCCGCCGCGAGGAAATCGACCGCGCCTACGACCTGGGCGGCGAACCCGCCCCCGGCCTGAATCCCCTGGCCCTGGCCGCCGGAACACCCGCGCTCCCCCTCTTCGTCGTCGCCAGCCCGGACGACACCACGGTCCCGGCCCGCAACAACGGCGAGCGGCTCTTCGCCCATGCCGAGGCGGGGGTCAGCGAGCTGCTGAAGGTCACCGGCCCCCACCTGGGCGGCAACCGCTTCTCGCATACGGTCACCCGGCCCCTGGTGACGTTCCTCCAGCGGCTGGAGGAGCGGGCACAGACGCAGGCGCGGCGGTAAGGAACTGGCGGGTGATGATGCGATCATCACCCCGAGCGGACTGGCACAGCTCCGCAGGAGAGCGAGAAGCCAAAAAGGAGCGGTTGGCGGAGGTGGAGTTGTTGCCCAGGACCCGCGGCAACGTAACGGAGCGCCACCCTAGCCCGCCAGAGCAAGAGGCCGGGCGCACACCCGGCCCCCCGACACCACATCCTTACATCGCGCTCGGCACCTGAATGCCAATCAGGTCCAGCGTCTCCTCGAAGGCGCGGCGCAGGCGACCCACCAGGGCCAGGCGGGCCTCGCGCAGTCCGGCGGGACTCTGGAGGACGTTGGTGGCGGGTTTGCCCGCCCTGTCCTTCGCGTTGTACCAGGCGTTGAAGGCGGTAGCGAGGTCCAGCGCGTACTGCGCGACCACGTGCGGCGAGTGGACACGGACCGCCTGGGCGACGACCTCCGGCAGCCTGGCGACCATCTTGGCGAGGGTGAGGTCGATGTCGGGCAGCGCGTCCCAGTCGGCCCCGGTGCCGTCCACCGCGTACCCGGCCTCCTGCGCCTTGCGGAGAATATTCGCGGCGCGGACGGCGGCGTACTGCACGTAGGGAGCGGTGTCGCCGTTGAGCGCGAGGGCCTGCTCCCAGCGGAAGTCGATCTTGCGGGTCGGCTCGGCCTTGAGCATGGCGAAGCGAATCGCGCCGATGCCGATGCGCCGGGCAATCTCGGCGGCGTCACTTCGGGCGGCGAGGTCGGGGTTGATGTCATTCAGCACGCTCAGGGCGCGGCGCTCGGCCTCGTCCATCGCCGCGTCGGCGCTCACCGCGATGCCCTTGCGGCCGCTGATGGTCTGACCCTCCAGCGTCACGAAGGCGTAACTCAGGTGGATGCTGCGCTCCTGCTTCTCGGGTTCGCCCGCCACGCCCAGCGCGCTTCTCACTACCGTCTGCGGGTGGTCCTGGCGCGAGTCGATGACGTTGATGACCTCCTGCGCGTGGCCGAAGCGGCGCTCGGTGTCGGGCTGGCCGTCGGGGGCACTCGTCCAGACCGTATGGCCGTCGGGGTCGGTGAGGAAGGGCTTGAACCGCATCCCCTCGAAGAGGCCGAACTTCCAGAACTGGTAGCCGATGTCCTTGGCGGCGTACATGGCGGTCCCGTCCGAGCGCAGCAGCACCACGTTCGACTCCTCCAGGCCCGGCATGAACTCGGACACGTCCATCACGAAGGCCCCGGCATACTTGCCCTCCGCCGGGTGCGAGGTGTAGCGGCTCCCCTCCAGAATGCTCATCGCGCTGCTGAGAAAGCCGCTGCCCACCACGTCCGACTCCCAGTTGAGCAGGTCGTAGCGCGCGCCCAGGCGGAAGCAGGTTTCCAGGTGGGCCTTGACCACTTTCTCCACCTCGCCGCGCAGTTCTCCGGCCTCCAGGCGGTGCATCACGGCGCTGATGCCTTCTTCCAGGGCGGGCTTCTCGGGGTCGGCGTTGAGGCGCACGTAGCCCTCGCCCAGCCAGTGGTCGTACTTCTGCGCGCCGTCCCAGACGCGGTGGTAGTGGTTCACTGCGAACAGCGCCTCGGCGGCCTGCCGCCCGGTGTCGTCGATGTAGTTCTGGACCTCCACGGTGTGCCCCGCTGCCCGGAAGATGCGGGCGAGGCTGTCGCCCAGCACCACGTTCCGCAGGTGGCCCACGTGCAGCTCCTTGTTCGGATTGACGGAGGTGTGTTCGATGACGACCTTGCCCTCCTGCACCGGAAGCGGCGTCGGCTCCTGCACGACCCCCCTGACGAACGCCCCCACGTCCACGAAGAAGTTCAGGAACGGCCCGGCGGCCTCCACCCGCGCGATTCCGGCGGGAAGCTGCACTGTCTGGGCGAGTTGTGCGGCCACCTGCGCGGGGTTCTGGCCCAGCGCCTTCGCCATCTGGAAGGCGGCGGGCGTGCCGTAGTCGCCGGGCTTGTTGGCCGGGGTGTCCTGAATGGCCGCGTCCACCGGCGCGCCCAGGTTGGCGGCGGCCTGCTCCACGGCGGCTTTGAGTTGTGCCTTGAGGTCCATAACGGGAGATTTTAGCGGTTGCAGAGAGGGATGAGGGGGCGGCCAGCTTCCGGCGACCCGCTGCCAGCAGGCTCTCCCCATCGGCGTTCACGGCTCCTGCGGCCTTCTGCCTTCCGCCCTCTGCCTGTTACGCTGGGCCATGCACAGCCAACTCTTGCAGACCAGCCCCACGGGGGAGCGCACCTTTGTGCTCGTCTTTGCTGCCGGGGACGAGGTGGCGCAGGGCCTCCATGCCTTTGCCCGCGAGCAGGGGCTGGAGGCGGCCGCCTTCACGGCCATCGGGGCGCTGAGCCGCGTGAAGTTCGGCTTCTACGACCTGGAGACGCAGGAATACGTCCCCACCGAGGTGAACGAGCAGGTGGAGGTGCTGAGCCTGCTGGGCAACGTGGCGCTGGGGGAGGACGGTACACCCCAGGTCCACGCCCATCTGGTGGTCGGCAAGCGCGACGGCACGGCGATGGGTGGCCACCTGCTGGCAGGGCACGTCCGGCCCACGCTGGAAGTCACGCTGACCGAACAGCCCGCCCACCTGCGGCGCAGGTTCAATAAAGAGTTCGGGCTGACGCTGATTGACCTGGGGGATTAGGCGTTAGGGGTTAGTGGGTGAGGGGCATCACTTCACCGTGAAGACCGCCTCGCCCGTCACCTGACCGAAAGCCATCCTCACGCGGTACTGGCCGGAGGGGACGGGCTGACCCAGACTGTCGCGGCCGTCCCACTGGAAACGGCGAGTGGCGGACTGGCCCGGTTGGAGGGGCACGGGCGTATGGCCGACCGTTGGGCAAGGACCGTTGCCTTGCTGGAAGACATACACGCTGTCGGAGAAGCGCTCCACGGCCACCGGGTCGCAGGGATGCTGCCAGGCGTTCAGCGTCTGCGCGGCTCGGTTGGTGACCGTCAGGGTGAAGGTGTAGCCCGATTTGCCCGATGTCACAGCCAAGCGCCGCGAGGCGTGCCAGTAGGGATTGTTGTTGGCGGGGAAACGGACGGCCGGGGCCACGCGGAGGTCCACCCGGCGGGCATCCAGATGCCAGTGCCGCAGCGTGTTCATGAAGGCGGCCCGCGAGAGGTCGTCCACGAAGTTAAAGGTCAGGCGGCCATCCCCGTCTTCCGTGCCGTAAATCTGGGCGTGGCTGAACTTGAGGGCCAGGCGATACAGCAGCGGCCAGGGCGTGCGCTCGGCGGGGTCGGAGCGGCGCAGCACCCGCAGGTCAGCCGCGACGTACTGCGCCATCTGCCCACCGGGCGGGGGAACGCGGAGCTGCACCCGGTACTCTCCGACCCCCAGGCGAGTCGGCAGTGACACGGGCAGCGTCCGGCTTTGCCCCGGCTGCACCCGGAGGAGGCGCACTGAGTCCTCCCCGTGGCATCCCAGACTGGGCAAGAGGGGGTCAACCTGTTGCCCGCTGGGTTTGCGGAACACCTTGAAAGCAGGGCAGGCGAACTCACGCGTGACCGGCGAGAACGGCAGCGGCACCGCTTCCCGCCCCCCATTTGTCACCGTGAGAGTCAGCACCGGCTTTTCCCCCGCGAACACCCGGTAGCCGGGCGAATCCAGCCGGAAACCCACCTGCGCGGAGGCACCCACGCCGAGGCCCAGGGCGAGGGTCAGGAGAAGCCGCTGCATCACTTCACCGTGAAGACCGTCTCGCCCACGAACTGGCCCAGGCCCATCCTCACGCGGTACTGACCGGGCGGGACGCGCTGGCCGAGGCTGTTGGTGCCGTCCCATTTGGCCTCGCGGGTGGTGGACTGGCCGGGCTGGAGGAGGATAGCCGCAGGAGCCATCGCCGGACATGGCCCATTTCCCACCTGCCAGACGCGCAGGCCGCTGGAGACGCGCTCGATGGCGAGGGGTTCGCAGACAGACTGAAACGTCTTGAGTGGCCCGCCAGTCCTGTTCGTCACCTTCATCGTGAAGGTGTAGCCCTTGTTCATGGGTGTGACGGTCACGGCAGCGGTGTGGGCCAGCGTGGGCCTGGCGGGAAAGCGCACGGGCGGCGCGACTTCAATATCAATCTTGCTGGGGTCCAGGCCGCGCTTCTTGAGTTCGGCCAGAAAAGCCTGACGTGAAACCTCGTCGGCCAGTCGGAAGGAAAGGCGTTGGTCCGCTGGAACGTCGCGGCTGGTGCGGGTCTGCCATTGGGCATGGCTGGCATCCAGAGCGTCTTGATAAGCCCGAGGATTCGGCGTCGGAATGGGCCGGTTTTCCGGTACCACCAACGCGGAGGCATAGGCCCGCTGGAGCCAACCGAAGCCGGGGCGGAGGCTCACGTTCCAGCCCGCGGCGTACTCCACCTGCGCCCCGACCTTCTGCGGCCCCAGCGCCCGCGTATAGGTGAAGGTGGTGCGGGCGGGTACGGTGATGACCTCGCCCACTTCGCGGCAGGTAGGGGCACTCCCCGTAGGCTGCATCTGGCCGAGATGCTCCAGCCCATTCACCGGCTGGTAGTTCTGATAGGCCGTGAACCGCTTCAGCACGGGCCCGCCGGGTGCCAGGCACTTCAGGGCCACGGCCTGCCCGGTGGGATTCTTCAGCGTCAGCGTAAGGGTCAGGGGTGGCGGAGGGTCGTTCTGGTAGGTGTGGTACTGCTGGGGCTGCATCTGAAAAATCAGCGGCGCGTTGGGGTCGGCGTGCGCGGTGGCGGAGAGGGCGAGGGTGAGGAGGGGGGGAAGCCGTTTCATCTGTTCACCTAAAAGCGGACGCTGGCGTTGTACTCGCCCCACATCACGGCGGTGTAACGTCCGGGCGGGAGCTTGATTTCCTCGTGCCACCTCATCACCAGGGCGCTGCCGGGTTGCACCGTGCCGAGGTGTGCTTCGGGCTTGCAGCCCAGGTGTTCGGGGCGGCTGTCGTACACGCTGCGTCCGTTCGCATTGCGAATCAGCAGGCCCACGCCGCAAGACAGCAGGGGCGGCCTCTCAGGTGTGCGCCAGACGTTGTGCAAAACAATGTCCAGCGGCAGCGCCCCCGCCTTCACGTTCAGCGGAATGCGGAGTTCGGCCACCAGCGGCCCCGGCCCCACCCGCAGCGTCGTTTGCACGTGCTGCGCTTTCGGCTCCGTCGGCACAGTCATGATGGCGGTGTACTCGCCGGGTGGCAGGGCCAGGGAAAGCTGAACCCGGTAAACGGCTTTCTGCCCACTGGCAAGCGTGACCCGTTCACGGACGGCACAATTCGCGGTGGCCCAGTCGGTGATGAGCGGTGGACCTCCCGCCCGGTCAAACACCCTGAACAGCAGGCAGGGCATGGAACCGTCCTTCAGGACATTGCCCAACATGACCGGCGTTTTTCCGGTGTTGCGGAAGATCAGCGTCAGGTCGGCGGGTTGCCCGGCATAGAGGGAGGTTGCAGGGGGGCTGAGCTTCACGACAGCCTGGGCAGAGGCCGCCGCCGTGAGGGCCAGCGCGAGGGGCAGCAGGCGGCGGAGGGTGCTGGGCACGCTCACCTGACCTCCAGCACGACCGGGGCGGCCTGCACCCGCAGCGGCCCGCCTCCCGCCGTGCCGTCGAACCACGCGGTCAGCGTGTACGTGCCGGGCGCGAGGGGCGGCAGGGTGCGTTTCAGGGTCAACGTCTCACCGGGCGCGAGGGTGCGGGTGAACTGGAGTTCGGGGCAGGTGAGGCGTTCGCCGGAGGTCGGGGCGGGAACGGGTGCGCCGCCCGCGCGCGTCAGGGCCACGTAGGGCGGGAGGCCACAACTGCCCCAGTTGACCTGCGCGGCGTAGCGGAGGGCCAGGGCCTGGCCGCTCCCGTTTTGCAGCGTGAGGACCACCGTCACCTCCCGCCCGCTCAGGCTGGCCCCGGCCCGCGCGGTGAGGGGGGAGGCCGGGGCCGGGGAAGACAGTACGGCAGGCGCGGGCAACGGCTCCCACATCCCGCCCAGCACCGCGCAGCTTCCGAGCAGGGCGGGCAGCAACACCACGAGCAGTCGTTTCATCCTGGCCTCCTCATACCAAATTGCGTTGATTCCTTGGAATCAACCGAGCGGACTGGTACAGCTCCGCAGCAGAGCGAGGAGCAAAAAGGACGGGGTTGCGGCGATGGAACCGCCCAGTGTCCAGAGCCGCCTCTGGACACACTTTCAGGGCGGGCAGGAACATCTGGCGCTTTCCCAGATGTCCGGGAATCAGAGCAATCCTGTATCACTGGACCGTGACGCGCACGGGCTGGGCAGGCACCTTCACCTGCAACTTGTTGCCGAACCCCGCGAACCAGCCTTCCACCATGTACTCCCCGGCGGGCAGGTCCAGCTCGCGGGTAAAGGTGGTGCTGCCCCGGGCGGGCACGGTCCTGCTCATCAGTTCCTGGGTGCAGATGCGGGGGGATGCACCGGGGACCGGGTACACCACCTCCCGTGTGCCGACGCGCAGAACTCGCACGGTCGGCGCGAAGGCGCAGTTCTGGTCATTGTCGTGGGTCACACCGAACGTGACTGGCACCGCGCGGCTGCTTTTCAGGGTGAGGGTGAGGGGAACCCGCCCGGTCACGCGGCGCGGGGCCGTCAGCGTGGCCGTGACCCCTTCCGGCCGGGCGGGCGCGGGCGTCGGTTCGGCAGCAACAGGCGGAAGCGGAGCAGGCTGCACCAGCACCGGCGTCCCCGTGCCACTGCCTAGCGGGGACATCGGCGGAATCTCCTGCGCCAGCGGGGCGGAGGGCAGGGCCAGCAGGACCGCGAGGGCAGCCAGAGGGCGGGGCGTCATACGCCGAGCGTACCGGGCGGGCATGACGGCGGGCTGAAGGTCGGCACAGCGGCCTTTAGGACGGGGCGCCGAAAGGTTGCCGCCTTTTGGCAACCTTCCCGAGCGAAGCGAGTCACGCAAAAAGGGCGGCGCGCAGTGGAGTGGACGCCTGATACCAACTTCAGGTGAGTCGTAGACGAGGGGCGAGCGGACTTGCAAAGCTGAGGAGTGGCGTCCCCAGGGGCGTCCGTTCACGACGACGCAGCAGAGCGAGAAGAAGAAAAGACCGGCTTGCGGCGATGGACCATGAGCGGGTGAGCCTACGTTTCATGCGGCAAGAAAGGCGAAGGGCTGCCCCTGAGCCTGTGGCCCCACAGAATATCCGGTGTTTTGTCCGGATGTTCTGGAATCAGAGCAAGTTGGTATGAGACCTGCGGCAACGCAACGGAGCGCTGCCCTAGCGGGCGGCCACCTGCGCCCCGTAGAAGTCCGCGATGCCCGCCGCGATGGCCTGGGCAAAACGTTCCCGGCCCGCCGGGTCCATCAGGGCGCGGAGGTTCTGGGGGTCGGTCAGGTAGGCCGTCTCGATCAGCAGGCTGGGCTGGGTGGTGGGCCGCGTCAGGGCCAGGTTCGCGCCGGGCTTCAGACCCGCGCCGGGGCCGAGGTCGGGAAGCAGGCGGCGCAGCCCGGCCAGAATCGCGGCGGCGGGGGCCTGCGCCTGCGGATGGGTGAAGTACACCTCCGGCCCGCGAATGCTGCGCGGGTCGCGCCCATCGGGCAGGGCATTGGCGTGGATGGACACCAGCAGGTCGGCGCGGGCGGCCTCGGCGGTCAGGTCGCGCTCGTAGAGGCCCAGTGTCACGTCCGAGTCGCGGGTCAGCACCACCTCGGCCCCCTGCGCGCGCAGCAGCTCGGCGGCGCGGCGGGCGATGGGCAGGGTCAGGTCCTTTTCGGGCACGCGCAGGCTGCCCGCCCCGCCGAACTGGGTGCCGCCGTGCCCCGCGTCCAGCACGATCACCCGCCCGGTCAGGGGCCGCGCCGGGTCGAGGGCCGGTGGGCGGCGCACCGTCAGCAGCAGGTCGCCGCCGTCGTAGCCCGCGGTAAAGCCCCAGGCCTGCGGCGCGGTGAGGTCCAGCGTCAGCCGCGTCACGCCCAGGCCCAGGAGCTGCACCTCCGCCCGCGCCAGCAGCGGGTCGGTCAGGGGGGCGGGCAGCGTGGGCAGCGTCCCCAGGCCGTACAGCGTCAGCGCGAGGCGGCGGCCTCCCTGTTCCTGCGTGACGGTGAAGGGCACCCGTGCTCCCCCCAGCGGCACCCGCACCCGCAGGTCGCCACCAGGGGCGGGCACAGGCGGCGGAAGGGGCACGGGCGGCGCGGCCTCCGGCGCAGCAGGCACCGCAGCCACGGGCACGGGAGGAATGGCTGGAAGAGGGGCAGGGGCGGTGGGAAGGGGCGCGGCGGGCGTCGTGCCCTCCAGCGTCACGGTTCCCCCCTGGCCGGGCAGCGGAGGGGCAGGCGTCACGTCCAGTTGCGACGCCGTGATCAGCACGCTCACCCCCGGCGCGAGGCGGGCGCGCACGTCCTCGCCCTGCCGCCCGACCACGGCAAAGGTCATGCCGTCGCGGGGATACAGGAACGGCTCGCCATCCTGGGTGGTCGCCACGTTGCCCGCGTCGTTCAGGCCTAGGCCGCGCACGGTGCCGGGCCGCTGGGTGCCGCTGCGGGGACCGCTCCCCGTGCTGCTGAGGCGTCCGGGGGCGGGGGCGCTCACAACCTTACCGTCGCGTCCAGTCAGGGTCACGGTGATGGGGGCCTGCTCGAAGCGGGCCGAGGGCGGCAGGACATAGGCGGCCTCGTACTGCCCCGCGCTCACCTCGCGCAGGGGCAGGGGCGCGCCGCCCGCCACCCGGAAGGCGGCCCGGCCCCCCGGCGACCCCCGGAACGACACCGTGACCGTGCGCTCGTCCGGGGCGTCCCCCGCCGCGTCCCAGAATTCCAGCGGCACGCGCGGGGTCACGCTCTGGCGGTCGAGCCGGGTGGGGGTGGCGGGCAGCGGGGCCGCCGCCGTGCGAATCACTCGCACGATCCGGGTGCCCGTCTGCCCGCCCTGCGTACTCGTCAGGCGCAGGTCGTTGGTGCCGGGGCGCAGCGGCCACCACAGCATGAAGAGGCCGTCCGGACCGACCGGCACCGCCTGTCCCCCCACCTTGAGACTCGCCCCGGCAGGCACGCTGCCCTCCAGAATCACGTGGTCATACGCGACCCGGTGACCGTCCGGCGGGTAGGCCACAAAGACTTCCGGGGCGGCGCGGGCCACCGCCAGGGCGGGAGCGGCCAGCAGGGCGAGGGTCAGGGCAGCGCGGCGCAGGGGCATGGGAGGGGTCTAGCACGGCGGGCCGGCCGGGAGGATGAGGTTCAGCCGACCCAGCCCACCAGCAGGGCCAGCTCCAGCCATTTCCAGGCCACATCTGCCTCCGCGAAGCCGGCCTCCCGCAACCACGCGACCTGTGCCCAGGCGGGCGCGAGGCGGTTGCTGGGGTCCTCGTCGCCGCCCAGCAGGGCCAGGAAGCGGGCGTGTTCCCGTTCGTTCACGCTGGCAACGTGTTCGAGGTTCAGGAACACGCCGCCCGGCGCAAGGCAGGCACAAATCTCGGCATAAAGTGCCCGCTTGCGCTCGTGGGGCAGGTGATGGATGGCGAACCCGCTCACCACCGCGTCGAACGTGCCCAGGTCCGGCAGCGGGTCGTTCAGGTCGTGCCAGGCCACCCTGACTCCCGGTCGCCCGGCGAAACGGGTGCGGGCCGCCTCCAGCATCGGCTCCGAGGCGTCGAGCGCCACACCCTCCACCTGCGAAAAGCGTGAGCGGACCACGTCCAGCAAGCGCCCGTCCCCGCACCCCAGGTCCAGCACCCGCCGCGTCTGCCCAGGCAAAAGCTCGGCCAGCACCCTCTCTCCCACCTCGCGCTGGGGCACGGCGTCCTGTATGGCGAGGTAGGCATGGGCGTACTCGGAGTCGCGGTATTCAGTCAAAGGTCTTCCTCCTTGTGATGCAGGAACGTCGAGAGGCCGGAGAACGGCTGAGGCTGCTCGCGGGCGTTTCCCTGCTTGCCCGGGTCATCCGCCGCGCCTGGGAGCTGGAAGCCCCCATGCGGAACCTGGAAAAAGGGCCGTGAAAGAGGCGAGGGCAGAGGCTTCATCACCCTCTGCCCTCAAACCTCATCCCTGACCCCTCTTATACCAACTTCAGGTGAGTCGTAGACGAACCCGAGCGGAGCGAGAAGAAGAAAAGACCGGCTTGCGGCGATGGAAGAACATCCGGTGTTTTGTCCGGATGTTCTGGAATCAGAGCAAGTTGGTATTACCCCACGCTGGGGCTGCCCATCGCGTTCAGCACGGCGTGGGTAAAGGTCCGGGTGTCGGCCTTCCCGCCCAGGTCACGGGTGGGGTGTTCGCGCAGGGCCAGGGCCACCGCGCGGTCCACCTGGTTGGCGACCTGGGGGCGGTCCAGGCCATGCCGCAGCAGCATCGCCGCGCTCATGATGGTGGCGGCGGGGTTGGCGATGCCCTGCCCGGCGATGTCGGGGGCGCTGCCGTGGATAGGTTCGAAGAGGCCGGGGCCGTCGCCCAGGCTGGCGCTCGGCATCAGGCCCAGGGAACCGGGAATCACGGCGGCGAGGTCCGAGAGGATGTCCCCGAAGAGGTTTTCCGTGACGATCACGTCGTAGCGGCCCGGATTGGCGACGATCAGCATGGCGACGCTATCCACGTACTCGTGGTTCAGGTGGACGTTGCGGTACTCGCGGTCACGCAGGGCCTGCACGTCACGCCGCCACAGCTCGGAGACCTCCAGCACGTTCGCCTTGTCCACGCTGGTCACGCGGCCCCGGCGCTGCTCGGCGGCCCAGAAGGCGACCTTCGCCACCCGCTCGACCTCGGGGGTCGTGTAGCGCATGGTGTTGTAGGCCGTCTCGCCCTCGATCCGGCGGTCGCCGTCGAAGTAGATGCCGCCCAGCAGCTCGCGCACGATCAGGATGTCCACGCCGCGCGCCAGCTCGGGCTTGAGGGGCGAGAGGTGCTCCAGACCCGGCTGCACCCGCACGGGGCGCAGGTTGGCGTAGCAGCCCAGCGCCTTGCGCAGCGCCAGCAGGCCGCTTTCCGGACGCAACTGGCGCGGGAGGCTGTTCCAGGGGCTGTTCTGCGGGCCGCCCACGGTGCCCAGCAGCACGGCGTCGGCGTCCCTGATGGCGTCGCGGGTGGCCTGAGGAAAGGGGTCGCCGTACAGGTCATACGCGCCGCCCCCGATGGCGTGTTCCTCGATGTGCACGTCTGGGGCGACCTCGCGCAGCACTTCCACGGCGGCGGCGGTGACCTCGGGGCCAATCCCGTCACCGGGCAGAGTCACGATTTTAGGCATGCTGTTCCTCCTGACGCACTTCTTCCATGATGGCCTCCTCGATTCCAGGCACCGGCCCGGTGGGCTGCTCCTGCTCCCGCATGTACTCCAGCCAGCCCCCGGCCTTCTGCACGTCCAGCGCGAACTGGGGCACGGGCACAAAGGTCAGCGTTTGCCCGGTGCGCGCGTTGGTGATGGTACCGCCCGTCAGGTCCAGCTCCGCCGGGTCGCCGTCCATGAACGTCTCCACCACGTTCTCGCATTCCAGCGCCAGGAAGCCGTTGTTGATGGCGTTGCGGTAGAAGATGCGGGCGAAGTTGGGCGCGATGACGGCCGCCACCCCCGCGCCCCGCAGCGCCCAGACCGCGTGCTCGCGGCTGGAGCCGCAGCCGAAGTCCGCCCCCGCCACGATGATGTCGCCGGGCTTCACGCGCCGCACGAAGTTCTGGTCATAGTCCTCCATCGCGTACTTCGCCAGCTCGGCCTCCACGTCGGTGGTCAGGTGGCGGGCGGGAATGATCTCGTCAGTGTTGATGTGGTCACGGGCGAAAACGTGAACGGTGGGCATAGGTGTCTCCTTGGCAGGGGGCATCACAGGGAAGGGGTGAACCACAGCAGCGGCAGCAGGGCGGGCGGACCAAGCAGCGCCCAGGCCGTGCCGGGCGAGGGACGCAGACAGCTCAGCCCGGCGACAGCGCAGACCACCACCAGGGCCATCCAGCCGAACAGCGAGAGCGGAAAGGAGAGGTGGCTCCCCAGACCTTCCACCTCGTTCCGGGTCCAGGTGGTCAGCCCGCCCAGCGCCAGCAGCACGCACAGGGCCACGCCGACCATCCGCACCCGCTCGGGGGCCGCACGCGCCACCGTCAGGCCACCGGCCAGCAGCCACAGGGCGTAGCTGCCGAACACGGTCACGACCAGCGTCATGGTCTGACCCCGGATGTTTGGGCGGGAGAGCTGCTGGACACGGCGGGTTCATCCCCTCTCAGTTCTGCGGCAGCCGCAGCGCGAGTTCTTCGGGCAGGTCGTCGTAGAGGTCGCGCCAGGTCTGACCGTCGAAGGTCACTTCCGATTCGATAAAGGCCTGGGCGAGGGGGTCGGGGTCGGTCAGGGCGTCCACCGGGATGTCGATGCGGATGGCCTGGGGCACGGGCAGGGCGTCCACGTCCTCCAGGGCGGGGGTGTCGGGCGTGAACATGTCACGCAGGACCTGTTCGGTGAAGGTAGCCCAGGCGTCCGGGTCCCCGGCTCCGGTCGCCCGCAGCAGGTCGGCCCGGACGCGCTCGGCCTGGTCGTCGGGAATATCCCCCTGCGCCCAGTCCACGCGGCCGTCGGCCCAGACCGTCACCTCCACGGTGTCCACGTCAAGCAGGTTCTGGAGGAAGCCGCCCAGCTCGCCGCCATCCTCCTCCAGCTCGGCGTCCGGGTCCTCGTAGGAATGCCAGGTTTCGCCGTCCAGGGTATAGAAGCGGCTTTCCAGGGGAAGGTGGACGTCGTGTTCGCCCAGGGAGGCCACGTTGAAAAGGCCGGAGAGCGGCGCGCGCTCGCGCAGTTCCAGGCGCACGCGGCGGGCGGTGGGAATCAGCGCTTCGTCCTCCTCCTCCTCGGGCAGGTCGAGGGACTCGTAGTGCGTCTCGGCCCAGCCTTCGGGCGTCTCGCCGTGCCAGTCACGCACCAGGGCTTCGAGCTGCTCCAGATGCCCGGCGGGCGGGTCCGGCTCGAAGTCGATGCGGCCCTCGCGCCACTGGGTCGCGTCGTAGCTGGCGACCAGCGCGCCCTGTTCGTGGGCGAGGGGGTGCTGCATCAGATATTGCAGTCCCGCGAGCGGATTCTCGTCTTCCGGCAGGCTCTCCCAGTGTTGCCCGTCCCCGGACGTCTCCAGGCGGCGCAGGTGCAACCAAGCGCCACCTTCCAGCGGCAGGTAGTCCTGTATCCCGCGCGACGTCCTGGGGTCGAGGTTGAACACCAGTTCGCCGGTCAGCCGCCGCAGCGGGGGCACCGGGATGGCCTCCAGGTCCTCGCGGGTCTGAAGGAGGCGGTCGGGCAGCCCCGCCATGATGTAGGCCCGGCGGTAGCCGCGTGCCCAGGCATCCCCGGCAGGTTGCGTCTCCCGCAGCGCGGCCACAATCTGCTCGCGCAGCGCCGCGTCGCCCGGCCCGCTGCCGAGGATGACGTTCCCCTGCGCGTCCAGCTCGGCCTCGAAGGGGTGAACGGTGGGCATCAGGCCCAGTTGCTTGCGTCGTTTGGCTTCACCCATAGCTGTCAGCTTAGAACGGGGGAGCGGGAAGCGGTACGCAGTGCGCGGGAACAGCTTTTACCGCGTCCCGCCTCCCGCGTACCGCGCCCTAGTCCGCCGCTTCCGTTCCGTCCGCGTTGTAGGCGCGCGGATCGCTGATGTACCCGGCGACGGCACTCGCGGCGACGGTGGCGGGGCTGGCGAGGTAAATCTGGGCGGTGGGATCGCCCATGCGGCCCACGAAGTTGCGGTTGCTGGAGCTGATGCACACGTCGTCCGGCCCCAGCACGCCCGAGTGCATCCCCAGGCACGCGCCGCAACTGGGATAGCTGACGCTCGCGCCCGCCTCGACGAAGACTTCCAGCAGGCCCTCCTGCGCCGCCTGCTTCCAGATGGCCTGGGTGGCGGGCACCACGATCATCTGCACGCCGTCCGCCACCCGGCGGCCCCTCAGGATGCGGGCCACGTCGCGCAGGTCCCCGATGCGCCCGTTGGTGCAGCTTCCCACGTAGGCGTGCGTGACGGCAATGCGGTCGCTGCCCGCCACCCGCCCGTTGCTGGGGATGTGGGGGTAGGCGACGGTGGGTTCGACCGCCGAGGCGTCGAGGTCGATGACCACCTTGTACTGCGCGTCGGGGTCGGAGGTGTACTCGGTGTACTGGTCCGGCGTGACGCCGCGCTCGGCCATATACGCCCGCGTCGTGTCGTCCACCGCCACGATGCCGGTCTTGCCCCCCGCCTCAATCGCCATGTTGGTGAGGGTGAAGCGGCCCTCCATGTCCATGCGGTCGATGGTGTCCCCCACCCACTCCATCACCAGGTAGTTCGCGCCGTCCGCACCGATGCGCTTGATGACTTCCAGTACGAGATCCTTGGGGGTCACGCCGGGCTGCATCTGGCCCGTCACGCGGATCAGCATGGTTTCGGGCACCTTGAACCACACCTTGCCCGCGTAGATGGCCCCGGCGAGGTCGGTGCTGCCGACGCCGGTGGCAAAGCACCCCAGCGCACCCGCGTTGCAGGTGTGCGAGTCGCCGCTCACGAGCGTCTGCCCCGGCCTGATCAGCCCGGTGTTCTCCAGCACCACGTGGGCGATGCCGCCGCGGCCCACGTCGTAGAAGTGCCGGATGCCCTTTTCCTGCACCCAGGACTTGAGCTTCTGATACATCTTCGCGGCCTTGATGTTCATGGCGGGGACGGAGTGGTCGGGCACCGCCACGATCTTTTCCGGGTCGAACACCCGGTCCATGCCGCGTTCTTCGAGCATCCGCAGGGCGGCGGGCGTGGTGATCTCGTGGCACAGCACCCAGTCGGTCGCGCACTCGATCAGTTGACCGGACACCACCGCTGCCTGTCCCGAGTGGGCTGCCAGAATCTTTTCCGCAATCGTCATTCCCATCCTGAACCTCTCCTTTTTGCGGCCCGCCCCCCAAACAAAAACCCCCGAAGTCTCGCGGCTCCGGGGGCGTAGGGATGAACGCTGGGTTCGCGCTCACCGCCCCCAACGAAGAAGAAGAAGAAGCGCCGCGCGGGCGTTCTTTCCGGTCATGGGAAGGGTGAACATCAAGAGGAAGTGTAGCGGGGAGAGGCCTGGCGGTGGGCAAGACGTGTAGACGGGCTGGAGGGGCGTGCGCGTCATGGCAACGTCAGAACTTCCCATTAGAATCCTGAGTGAAGATGAAGACCCCCCACCTCCGGCGCTTTCGCCTTCCCACAGCCCTGCTCGGCCTCACCGCGTTGCTAACGGCTTGCCCCTCCAATGGCGGCAATGGCGGCGACCCACCCGTTCCCGGCGCAGGCGGCAGATTGAACCCCTCACGGCTCAGCGGGCAACTGCCCCACTGGGCGTTCGGCAACGCCGAGGCGGCGCTCTACGTCTATTCTTCGGAACAGCTGCTGGAACTGCCAGAGGGCAAGATCACGGCGGGAGGCGCGGTGGATATTCCCCTGGGCCTTCCCGACGAGACGTTCGGCCTGCTGGAGGGTTGCACCTTCAGCGGCGAGCGGAGCGCCCCGGACGCACAGATTCAGTTCGCGGACATCCTGGCCCTCAAGGCGAGCGGCGACCTGCTGGGCAGCCTCACGGAAACGCGCGTCTCGGATCAGGTTCCCCTGACCCGGCTCTACGCGCGGCAGGACGCGACCTTCAAGGGCACCGCCATCTGCTCGGACACGACGCTGGGCCTGGACCTCAGCCTCAAGGCCGGGTGGAATGCGGTCGCCATGCGGCCAGGCGGCTTCAGCAGCGCGGCCCCCGGCACCCCGGTGACGCTGAGCTTCACGCCGCTGGCCCAGGAGGTCGTGTTCGGCTTCAAGGACACTTCCCCCCTGGTGCTGCGCGCCGGGCAGCCGGTCACGCGAGAGGTGACGGTCTATCAGGATGGCGGGGTGTCCGGGCAGATCGACCTGTCGACCGACGTGCCCGGCGTCGTGGTCACCCCCGGCACCCTGACGCTGCCCAGCCTGGGTGCCCAGGACCTCGGCAAGCGGGGCAGGGGGCCGCTGCTGCGTGCCCTGGGGCACCTCGGCACGCAGGCCGTGACGACCAACCTGACCTTCAGCCTGGACGGCAACGCCACCACGAGCAACAGGTCACTGAACCTGCTCGCGCGGCAGGGCAGCCAGACGATCGGTCAGGCCACCCTGTCCGCTGACATTCGCGTGCCCTCGGTGCAGGTGGGCGTGAACGGCCCCTACGGCACGGCGACCCTGAGCGGCTATCAGGGGGCCACACTGAAGGTGCCGCTGAGCCTCACCCCGCAGGACGGCCTGACCGGGAGCGTGACCCTCACCCTGGACGGCCTGCCCGAGGGCCTGAGCGCGGCTCCCCTGAAGGTGGACCTCACCGCGAATGCCACCACCAACCTCGAATTGCCTGTGCAGGTGGCACCGGGAGCGGCCCTGGGCGAGGTGCACGCCCAGATTGGCGGCAGCAAGGTGATCCCGACATCCCTCACACTCCAAATCAAGCCCGCCCGCGCCCTGCTGGACGTGCAGGGCACGCCCTCCTCGCTGACCCCCGCGGCCCAGGGCGTGTGGGTCATGGCGGCCTACAAGACACCCACGACCAGCCCCTTCACGCCGCAGGTCACCTTCCGCCGCTATGTCGGCAGCCAGGTCGCGGCCGAAGTCACGCTGGCGGACGTGTTCGGCGAACTGCTGCGGGTGCCGGGCGGCGACGCCTACGCCCTGAGCGCGGGCTACTCAGGGCCGGCAACGACCATCTACCGACTCAAGGACGATGGCAGCGTGACCCGGTTGCCCCTGTCCGGGTCGGGCGGCGGGATGAATATGCTGTACGGCAAGGTCGATGCCCAGGGCCGCCTCTGGTACACCGGGGTGACCAGCGAGGAGGTGGGCGTCATCCGCTCCGGGCTGTACCGCTGGGACCCGGCCACCGGGAAAAGCAGTCTGATAGATACCCAGAACGCCTACAGCAGCAGCGCTTCCAGCCTGGATTTCGTCGCCAGCGGCAATGGCCGGTACCTGTTCTACAAGGGCGGCTACAACAGCAAACCCCTGCTGATCGATACGGAAACCCAGGCCATCACCCCCCTGAGCGTGACTGGGGGAGGCCTCATCAACAGCGCTGCGGTCAGTGACAGCAGTCAGGTGTGGTACGAGACCTACGGGCGGCTCACACGAGTCAATCCGGACGGCACCTCGACGACCTTTCCGGCTGTGGACGGCAGCACCGTCAGCATTCTCGGGCTGGACCGGCAACAGCCGGACCTCCTGTGGCTGAAAGGCAGTGGCGGCATCATCCGTTTTGGTACGGCGGACGCCAGCAGCCGCGTCATCCTCACCGATATGGTGCAGGCCAGTGCCCTGCTGCCGGGGGGTGGCCTCACCTTCCTGACCCAGGAGTCGGTGGGCGGCGCGGCGCGGTCCTTCCTCAGCACCCTGCGCTGAACCGGTGCCTGGCCGCACCCCGACTGTCTTCAGGAGGTCGGGGTGTTTGCCTGTTCTGCCCGCCCCACAGGCCGCAGCACGAACCCCCCCCTCTTGCCCTCCTCCAGCCGCGCAAAGGCCACGTCGGGGTCGTGGGGCGTGGCGAGAATGGCCCCTTCCTCGAACCACTGCGGAAAGTACGTCTTGCGGGTGTCCAGCGTGGTCACGGGGTAGAGGTCGTAACCCATGATGTACGGGTAGGGCGCGTGGGCCAGGGTGGGCAGCAGGTCGGCCACGTACACCAGCGTCTGGCCCCCCGAGCGCAGGACCACGCCCTGCTGGCCGAGGTTGTGGCCGGGCAGCGGCAGCACGCTCAGGCCGGGCAGCAGCTCGTGTTCGCCGTCCATCACGTCGAAGAGGCCCGCGTCCAGAATCGGGTCGATGTAGCCGGGGATATAGCTGGCGCGGCTGCGCTCGTGGGTGTGCTGGGCGTCGTGGAGTTCCTGGCGCTGCACCACGTAGCGGGCGTTCGGGAAGGTCGGCTCGCCGGTCAGCGTCACGTTGCGCCCGGCGTGGTCGAAGTGCAAGTGCGTGTTCACCACCAGGTCGATGTCGTCCGGCGCGAGGCCCAGGTCAGAGAGGCCCCGGAACACCGTCTCGTCGCGGTCCAGGGCATACATGCCCTCGAACTTCTCGCCGCCCTGGTCCCAGAAGCCGGTCTCGACCAGCACGTTCCTGCCGCCCAGGCGGATCAGCAGGGGATTGATACGCAGCCGGATACGGTTCAGCTCGTCGGCGGGCGCGCCGCGCTCCCACAGCACTTTGGGGACGCTGCCGTACATCGCGCCGCCGTCGAGGCGAAACTGTCCGTCGGTAAGGGAAAACACGTCGGCGTCACCGACACGGAGATGCTGGGTCCAGGCCATGCCCGGCAGGATAACGGAGGCGCGGCCCAGCGGAGAAAGCTCCGAGAGGGGCATGAAGCGAACTTCACAGCCTGCCCATCCCGCTGACCCGCCCGGCAGGAACACTGGGGTCAGAACCCGGTCAGACAGGGCGGGTCAGAGCAAGGGAGGCTGAACATGACGCAAAGCAGTGGACAGAGCGGCGGCGGAATGAGCATGAAGATGACTGACCTGCAAGACCTCTACCTAGAGCAGCTTCAGGACGTGTACTCGGCAGAGCAGCAACTGACCCAGGCCCTACCGAAGATGGCCCAGGCCGCCAGCGACCCCCAGCTCAGCCAGGGGTTCCAGATGCACCTGCAACAGACCCAGCAGCAGATTCAGCGCCTGGAACAGATCTTCCAGGACCTGGGCCAGCAGCCCGGCGGCAAGACCTGCAAGGCCATGCAGGGCATCGTCGCCGAGGGTCAGGAAACCATCCAGGAAAAGGCCACGCCCGCCGTGCGTGACGCCGCCCTGATCGCCGCCGGCCAGCGCGCCGAGCACTATGAGATTTCCGCCTACGGCACGCTGCGCACCTACGCCGAACTCCTGGGCCGCCAGCAGGACGCCGACCTGCTGCGCACCACCGAGGACGAGGAAAAGGCCACCGACCAGAAGCTGACCAGCCTTGCCCGCGGCATCAACATGGAGGCGATGAACCAGTAACCCTGGTTACCCGGAAGTGCCCGCAGAGCTTTCCCTGCGGGCACCTTTTCTGTGGGTTCTGTTGGGCCGAGTCTGTCGAATCTACCCGAAGCCGTCCCCGTCAGTCCCGGCGGCACCCCGCCGCGATGTCGGCGGCGAGCGCGGCCACATCCTGCCCGCCCGCGATGGCGTTGATAAAGGCGCTGCCGACCACCACACCGTCCGCGACCTGCGCGACCTGGTGGGCCGTCTGCCGGTCCTTGACGCCGAAGCCGACCGCGATAGGCACGCGGGCGTGCTGCCGGGCCAGGGCGAGCATGGCGGGCACCTCGCCCAGCGCCGCCCCCTCGCGCGCGCCGGTGACGCCCGTGACGCTGACGGCGTAGAGGAAGCCGGTGCAGGCCTCCGCCACCAGCCGCACCCGCTCCGGCGTACTGGTGGGCGCGATCAGGAAGGTGACGGCGAGGCCATGTTCGGCGGCCAGGTCGGCAATCTCGATGTCCTGGTCGGGCGGCAGGTCGGGGAGAATCAGGCCGTCCACACCCGCCTCCTGCGCGAGGCGCATAAACTCGCGCGGGCCGACGGCGTAGATGGGGTTGACGTAGGTCATCACCACGATGGGCTGATCGTGCCGCTGGCGTAAGGCCCCCACCAGTTCCAGCGTGCGCCGGGTGCTGGTGCCGCCCGCCAGGGCCTGCTCGCTGGCCCGCTGAATGGTGGGGCCGTCGCCCAGGGGGTCACTGTAGGGAAGACCGACCTCCAGAATGTCGGCCTGGGACAGCAGCGCGTCGGCCACGGCGGGAAAGGCCTCTGCCGTCGGATATCCGGCCGTCATGAACGGAATAAAGGCCGCGCGGCCCTCGGCCTGCGCCCGCGCAAAGGCGGCGTGGAGGCGCTCGGCCCCCCTGGTCAGGGTGGCGGTCATGCGGTCACCTCTTCCCGCTGGGGTTCCGGGGACTGTGCTGCCGAGGACAGGGCTTCCGGGGACTGGGCTTCGGGGGACTGGGCTTCCAGGTCAAGCAGGCGCATCACCTCGGCCACGTCCTTGTCGCCGCGCCCCGACAAGTTCACCACGATGACACCTTCCGGCCCGAGTTCGCGCGCGAGCTGCACGGCGTGGTAGATGGCGTGGGCACTTTCCAGCGCGGGAATGATGCCCTCCAGGCGGGTGAGGAGTTGCAGCCCCTCCAGCGCCTGCGCGTCGGTGACGGGCACGTACTCGGCCACGCCCGTCTCGCTGTAGTAACAGTGTTCGGGGCCGATGCCGGGGTAATCCAGGCCCGCGCTGATGGAGTGCGGGGGGACGATCTGGCCTTCGGCGTCGTTGAGCAGGTACATCAGCGAGCCGTGCAGCACGCCGATGCGCCCACCCGCCACGCTGGCCGCGTGCTTGCCGCTGTCCACACCCTCCCCGGCAGCCTCGGTGCCGATCAGGCGGGGGCGCTGGGCGGGCGGCAGATAGGCATAGGGCGCGAAGATGCCGATGGCGTTGGAGCCACCCCCCACGCAGGCGACGATGGCGTCGGGCGCGGCGCGGCCTTCGAGGTCCTGAAGCTGCACCTTGACCTCCTCACCGATCACGCTCTGGAAGTCGCGGACCATCGCGGGGTACGGGTGCGGCCCCACCACGCTGCCCAGGATGTAAAAGGTGTCGCGCACGTTGGTCACCCAGTCGCGGATGGCCTCGTTGGTGGCGTCCTTGAGGGTGGAGGTGCCCGACGTGACCTCGCGGACCTCCGCGCCCAGCAGCTTCATGCGGAAGACATTCATGGCCTGGCGGCGGATGTCCTCCGCGCCCATGTAGACGATGCACTCCAGCCCCAGCAACGCGGCGGCGGTGGCGCTGGCGACCCCATGCTGCCCCGCCCCCGTCTCGGCGATCACGCGGCGTTTGCCCATGCGCCGGGCCAGCAGCGCCTGCGCCAGGCAGTTGTTGATCTTGTGCGCCCCGGTGTAGTTCTGGTCCTCGCGCTTGAGGTAGATCTTCGCGCCGCCCGCGTGGTCGGTGAGGCGCTGCGCCAGGTAGAGGCCGCTGGGCCGGCCCACGAAGTCGGTCAGCAGGCGGGCCAGTTCGTTCAGGAACTCGGGGTCGGTTTTGGCGGCGTTGTAGGCCTGCTCCAGTTCATCCAGCGCCGGAATCAGCGTCTCGGGCACGTAGCGCCCGCCGAAGCGCCCGTACCGCCCCCGCGCGTCCGGCTGCGGGTAGGTGGGAAGTGTCAGGGACATATTTTTCAGAGTAGAGCGCTGGGCCTAACGGGTGTTAGGGAAACTTAGACAGGCGGTCTAAGTTTGTGACTTGATGAAGGATCCCGCCGCCTCCAGCCGCGCCCGCCAGACCGGCAGCAACTCGGCGGCCTCGACCGTTTCCGGAACCTCCCAGCCCAGCGACCGGGCCAGGGCCGCCAGCACCCGTCCGGCGTCTTCCCCGCCCTCCCGCAGCGCCTGGACGGGCGGCGCACCTCCCCGCTTGGCGAGGCGTTCGCCGCGAAAATCGGTCATCAGAGGGACGTGCAGGTAACGCGGCTGCGGGTATCCCAGCGCCCGCCCCAAAGCGACCTGCCGGGGCGTGGCGGGCCAGAGGTCCAAGCCGCGCACCACGTCTGTCACCCCCATCAGTGCGTCGTCCACCACGACGGCCAGGTGGTAGGCGTACACGCCGTCGTTGCGCCGCAGCACGAAGTCGCCCACCTCGGCGGGGAGGTTCTGGCAGAGCGTGCCCCCAGTCAGGGCGTCCATCACACAGACCGTCTCGTCGGGCACCCGCCAGCGCACCGCGGCGGGGCGGGCTGGATCGGCGGGGTGGAGGCGGCAGGTACCGGGGTAGACCGGCTCCTGACCGTGGGGTGCGCCCGCGCTCTCCTCGATGGCCTGGGCAATCTCGCGCCGGGTGCAGGTGCAGGGGTAGGTCTGCCCCGCCGCCGTGAGCCGCGCCAGGGCGTCCGCGTAGACCTCCCGCCTCTCCGACTGCACGAACTCGGCGTCCCACTCCAGGCCCAGCCAGGCCAGGTCGCGGCGGGTGGTATCGCAGGCCCAGGGGCGGACCCGGCCCGTGTCCAGGTCCTCGAAGCGCAGGAGGTGCCGCCCGCCCAGCGCCCGCGAGTGCAGCCACGCGAGCAGGGCCGTCCGGGCATTGCCCAGGTGCATCGCCCCGGTCGGGCTGGGGGCGAAGCGGCCCACCACGGGACGGTCCACTCCGGGGAAGGCGGTCATGGACCCAGGCTAGCGCGGCATCAGACGGATTCCGGCCATTGCGTGAGCCTTCAGGAAAACGCTGAAGGCTCACTCCATTCTGGAATCCGTCCTTTTCCTTCTCTGCTGCGCAGCTCTGCGAGTCCTTCCAGTCGGGTTTCGCAGTGATGGCATCACTGTTCAACCAGGATTCTTATCATGGCGGCATGACCGACGACCGCGTGCAGACCCTCCTCCAGGCCGAGACGTACTGGACCACGCGGGCGATGCGCGAGCAGGGCAGCCGCTTCTACCGCGCTCTGGGCGAGGCACTAGAGGCCGCAGACCTCGGCAACCGCCGCCGCATCTATGGGGTGTGGACCGCGGAGCTATGGGATTTTTACGAACGCGGTTTGCGTCTGGAGGAAGCGGAACGGGAAGAGGCAGGCGGCGACTCGGGCGAGGGCTGAAAGGTCAGGGCCAGCAGCGCCTCGCGCACCACCGCACGCAGGGCGGCGAGGGCACCGGCCCGCTCCGGCTCCGTGTGCGTCCGCTGCCGCAGGTTCCGGGTGCGTTCCGCGCGGCTCTGCCCCGGCACCGGCTGCCCGAGCAGCGCGAGGAAAAGCTGCGTGAGCAGGGTCCACAGGGCACCGAGCATGGCTCTCATGCCGACGTTACGTCTGCGTGGCCCCCGGCGTTCCCGGCGTATGCTGCCGCGCATGACCCCAGAGCCACAGGCGACCCTTCTGGCCGTGTTCGCGCACCCCGACGACGAGGCCTTCAGCATCGGCGGCACGCTGACCCACTATGCCCGGCGGGGCGTGCGGGTGGTGCTGGCCTGCGCCACGCGCGGCGAGGCGGGCAAGATCACGGTGCCGGGCATGACGGTAGACGACCTGGGGCAGCAGCGCGAGGCAGAGCTGCGCGCCGCCTGCCGCGCCCTGGAGATTCCCGAACCCGTCTTTCTGGACTATCACGACTCGGGCCGCTTCGAGCGCACCCGCCATAACGACCCGCTCGCCCTGATGAACGTGAACCCGCTGGACGTGGAAATCAAAGTGCGCGCCCTCGTCGAGGAGGTGCAGCCGCAGGTGATGGTCACCTTCGACCCCCACGGCGCGTACGGGCACGTGGACCACCTTCAGATTCACCGGGCCGCCACCGCCGCCTTCTTCAGCACCGGGCACCTGCCGGGCGGCGGGCCGCAGCGGCTGTATTACACGGCGCTGACCCACGCGGCGGCGCAGGGCCTCGCGCGCATGGGCCAGGACCTCGACCCCCTGGTCTATGGGGTGAGCGAGGGAACGGTGGCCGTGCGCATGAACGTGGCCGCCTACGCCGAGAACAAGAAAGCCGCCCTGGCCGCCCACGGCACGCAGACGGGCGAGCAGAGCCTGCTGGGCCGCATGACGCCCGAGGAACGCGCCGCGATGGAACAACGGCTGCTGGGCACCGAGAGCTTCAGCATCGGCGGCACGCGCACGGCGCTGGAACGGTACCCGCTGCGTGGGCTGTTCGACGGGGTGCCGGGGCTGGGGGAGCTGGACGATTGACGCGCGGCCGGTGGCCCGGGGCAAGAACGCCCTGCCGGGCCACCGGCCACACGCCGCCCACCCCTCTACCCCAGCAGCCGCCGCACCGCGAAGCGTACCCGGCCCAGGCTGTCCACCCGGTCGAAGGCGGTCAGCAGCACCTGGTTGCCGTGTGGCGTGAGCAGGATGGGGCCGTCCTCCACGTCCAGCAGCAGGTCCTGCCACTCGCCCTGACCCAGAGCGGCGCGCAGGCTCCCCACCACCGCGCGCCCCGCCGGCACCACGCTGATATCGGCACCGCTGCCCGCACTCGCCACGATGCTGCCTGCCGCGTCGATCAGGGCGACGTGCCGGATGCCGCGCACTTCCAGCAGTTGCTGGATCATGCCGGTTCCGCCCGCGGCAGGTCGGTGAGTTCGAGGGCCAGGCGCGCCAGAAGCTGCTGCGCCAGGCGGGTGTCGTGGCCGCGCGTCACGGCCACGCCGAGGGTGAAGTCGCCGCTGGTCACGGCCACCACCTCGACCCGCTCGCTGGTAAAGGCGAGGCGGGTCACGTAGCCCGCGCCCAGGCGGCGGCTCAGGCGGTCCAGGCCCACCCGGAGCGAGGCGAGTTCGGCGGCCAGGGCCTCACCCCCCTCGCCCAGCAGTTCGATGGGCAGGCCGTCCGGGCTGACCAGGGCGCAGGCCATCACACCCGGCACGCCGCGCAGGGAATCGAGTCTCATCTTGCCTCCGGGCCAGCAGGGCAGTTCACGGCGTTCATACGGATTCCGGTTGAACAGTTATAAAAACTGTTCAACCCGAGCGGACTTGTAAAGCTGCGAAGCAGAGCGAGGAGGAAAAAAACGGTTGCCGGGAAAGGAGTTATCGAATCGGCGCTTTCCCGCTTCGATAACGGATTGGACGGAAACCGTATCACAGGTAGCTCTCCAGTTGGCGGGCGGCCTCGCGGCCATACAGCCGGGCCTGCCCCAGGTTGCTGCGGGCGTCCAGGGCCAGCAGCAGGAAGAAGTCGGGGGTGATGGGATGCAGGTACACGCCGAGGCGCTCGCCGCGCAGGTACAGCTCGCGCATCGCGCCCGCCCCCAGCGTTTCGCCGTAGGCGGCGCTCGTGGCCCGCAGCAGCCCCGCATGCTCCGCGACGAGAAGGTTCAGGTCCGTGACCGCGGCGGCGTGGCCCTCGACCAGCAGGCCGTCCAGCCCACCGATTGCGGCGGCCCACGCCCCGTCCACGTCCGCCACCAGTTGTGTGAGATGAGGCAGCATCAGCCGGCATCATAGGCGGCCAAGTAACGCAAAAGTCTCACAAATGTGTCAGACGTTCGCGTAGCCCGGTCTGCTCTGCCTCGCTGAAGCCGTGCGCGGCGAGGTACGGCCCGACGCCACCCCAGTCCGCGTCCAGATGCTCCAGGGCCGTCAGGATGTCTTCCGGGCGGGAGGCGACGAAGGGTTCCACCTTCACCCGCTCTGCCGAGGTTCGCCTGGTCTGGGAGTCAGCGTAGAAGGCCCAGAGTTCCGGTTCACTCGCCGCATAATCGGCGGCGATTTCTCCGCGCGGCATCCCTGTCAGTTCCAGACACAGGGCCACGATCAGTCCAGTGCGGTCCTTCCCGGCGTGGCAGTGGATCAGGACCCGGCCGGGGGGCGCGTCCAGAATTGCCCCCAGGATGGCGACGATCTGGTTCGCGGCATGGTCGAGGTGGGCGCGGTAGTGGTCGGCATTCGTCTGTGCCTCTGCCGCCGCCGTATTCAGGGCGCGGTTGCGGTAGGGCAGCAGGGGAAGGTTCAGGTATTCAGTGCGCCCGAGAAAGGGCGGCGCGTCCATGTCCCGCTCTGCCCGGTTGCGGAGGTCCAGAATGCGCACGAATCCCGCCGCCAGCAGCTCGCGCCTCCCCCGTTCACTCAGGCGGCTGAGGTTGCCGCTGCGCCACAGGCCGGGCAGGGGACGGCGGAAGTTGAGGGCACCATCGGGGACAGGCATCCGTGCATGGTGAGGGCTGGTAGGGTGCACAACCACCCCCTCCGCTTCCTGTTTTTGGCGTCCCCGTGCGGTAGAATGGCAGCAGTGAAGGGAATGGGTCGCGTTACGCTAACAGCATAATGTGGTATACTCATTCCATCCCCGGCCCGCTTGCAAGATGGGCGCTGGCCGGGTTTCTTCCCCTCTCACCGCCAGCGGACCCCCTCCGGCTGGCGCACCCCTGACTGGAGCCTCATGACTGGAATTCATCCCGTTGACATCACCAGCGAAGTCAAGTCCAACTTCATCAACTATGCGATGAACGTGATCGTGGACCGGGCGCTGCCCGACGTGCGCGACGGCCTCAAGCCGGTGCAGCGCCGGATCATGTACGCGATGCTGCTCGAAGGCCTCGCCAGCAACCACAAACACGCCAAGAGCGCCTCCGTGGTCGGTGAGGTGATGAAGAAGTACCACCCGCACGGCGACTCGTCGATCTACGACGCGATGGTGCGCCTCGGCCAGTGGTGGAACATGCGCTACACGCTGGTGGACCCCCAGGGCAACTTCGGCTCCATCGACGGCGACCCGCCCGCCGCGATGCGCTACACCGAGGCCAGGATGACCAAGGTGGCCGAGGAGGTGCTGGCCGACCTCGAAAAGGAGACGGTCGACCTCAAGCCCAACTACGACGAGACCACCGAGGAACCCAGCGTGCTGCCGTCGGCGGTGCCCAACCTGCTGATTAACGGTGCGGTGGGCATCGCGGTGGGCATGGCGACCAACATTCCGCCGCACAACCTGACCGAAATCAGCAACGGCCTGCTCGCACTGATCGACAAGCCCGAGATCCAGCTCGACGAGATGATGACGCACGTGCTGGGGCCGGACTTCCCCACCGGCGGGCGCATCAGCCGCCAGGGCATCCGTGATGCCTACGCGACCGGGCACGCCGGGCTGAAGGTGCGTGGCAAGGCCCGCATCGACGAGAAGAACGGGCGCACCCAGATCATCATTTCCGAGATCCCGTATCAGGTGAACAAGACCAACCTGATCCAGACGATCAGCGCGATGTACAAGGCCGGGAAGATTCCGGACATCTCCGCCCTGCGCGACGAGTCCGACCGCAAGGACCCGGTGCGCATCGTCGTGGAGCTGAAGCGCGGCGCGATTCCGACGCTGGTGCTGAACCAACTGTACAAGTACACCCAGCTTCAGAGCACCTTCACGGTGATCAACCTCAGCATCGTGAACGGCGAGCCGCGCGTGCTGCCCCTGATCGACACCATGCGCGCCTTCCTGGCCCACCGCCGCGACGTGGTGACGCGCCGGACGCGCTACGACCTGAAAAAGGCCGAGGAACGCGCCCACGTGCTCGAAGGCCTGATCAAGGCGCTCGACCACATCGACGAGGTCATCAGCCTGATTCGCGGCAGCAACACGGGGGCCGAGGCGCGTGACGTGCTGATGGCCCGCTTCGGCCTGTCCGAGATTCAGGCGCAGGCGATTCTGGACATGCGCCTGCAACGTCTGGTCGGCCTGGAGCGCGAGAAGCTGCTGGGCGAGTACGACGAACTGCAAAAGACCATCGCCCGCCTGCGCTCGATCCTGGGTGACGAGAAGCTGCTGTGGCGCGAGATCAAGAAGGAAATCCGCGAGGTCCGCGACCGCTACGGCGACGAGCGCCGCTCGACCATCACCGACCTGGAAGACGACATCTCCAAGGAAGACCTGATCGCCGTCGAGGACATGGTGATCACCATGACCAAGGCGGGCTACCTCAAGCGCACCAAGCTCGACGCCTACCGTGCCCAGGGCCGGGGCGGACGCGGTGCGTCGGGCGGCAAGCTGCGCGACGAGGACATCAACACCCGCGTATTCGTGGGCAGCACGCACGACTACCTGCTGTTCTTCACCGACGCGGGCCGCGTCTTCCACGAGAAGATCTACGACCTGCCGGAAGCGGGCCGCGACGCCAAGGGCACCCACATCCGCAACCTGCTGCCCTCCCTGCGCGAGGACGAGAACATCGCCTCCGTGCTGAGCGTGAAGGGCTTCGACGAGCCGGGCAGCTTCGTCTTTGCGACCAAGCGCGGCATGGTCAAAAAGACCCTGATCACCGAGTACGGCAACATCACCTCGGCGGGCCTGATCGCGATCAACCTCCAGCCCGGCGACGAGCTGATCGGCGTGAGCATCCAGCGCGACGGCGATGATGTGGTGCTGGCGACCTGCGGCGGCCAGGCGATGCGCTTTGCCGCGACCGAGGTCCGCGACACGGGCCGCGCCACCCAGGGCGTGATCGGCATGCGCCTGCGCGAGGACGATCAGGTGGTCAGCATGGCCCTGGTCCCCGGCGGCGAGGAAGGCAGCGAGCTGCTGGCCGTCAGCGAGTACGGCCTGGGCAAGCGCACCCCCGTCAGCGACTACCCCAGCAAGGGCCGCGGCGGCCTGGGCGTGATCACCCTGGACGTGACCGACAAGACCGGCCAACTGGTGACCCTGACCCACGTCGCCGGGAACGAGGAACTGATGGTCCTGACCGAGAAGGGCACCGTGATCCGCACCCGCGTCGAGGAGGTCCGCGTGACGGGCCGCAACGCCCAGGGCGTGAAGGTGATCAACATCGGGGACAAGGACCGCGTGATCAGCGCCTTCTCCATCCGGCGCGAGGACGAGCTGTAATCCCCCGCAGGCTTCAGGTGTGCCCGGCCCCGGTGGTCGGGCACACTTTTTTCTCCCGGTTCTCCCGTCGCCTACCGCACGCGCAACGAGGAATCTGGAATGGTGGAACGATGAGGAAAGTATGAGGTGAGGCCACACGCACCCCACCTTTTTTTGTTCGACGTAGAGCCGATTTCGGCCTCCCTACCCACTGCCGAGCTTCGTAATCTAAAACATTTTTAAAGAAACAAAAGTGTTTACAAAATCGTGACGAGAGGTTACACTGTGACCTGTACCGGGATGTCCCCGGACCCCGAGAACCCCCAGAATCCAACGCCCAGGAGGCGAGCCTAATGACGCAGACCAACACCAGCCCCTCCCTGAACAAGACCTTCGTCGACACTGTCACCTACCGCCCCGGCGCGGTGATCCTGTACCCCGGCAAGAGCGACATGCTCTACCGCGTCGCCTCCGGCCTGGTGCGCGTGCACACGATGGACGACGACGGCAACGGCCTGACGCTGCGCTACGTGAAGCCCGGCGAGTACTTCGGCGAGGAAGCCCTGGCGG
Organism: Deinococcus carri; assembly: GCF_039545055.1. Taxonomy (NCBI): domain Bacteria; kingdom Thermotogati; phylum Deinococcota; class Deinococci; order Deinococcales; family Deinococcaceae; genus Deinococcus; species Deinococcus carri. The sequence continues at coordinate 421,788 of NZ_BAABRP010000001.1, read as the reverse complement.
GCGTCAACCGCGCCTACTTCGCGGAGGCCGTGACCGACTCCACGGTGGACGTGATCAACCCCGCCCTGATGACCGCCGAGGACAACCTGGTCGTGACCACTCACCTCGTCAAGACGCTGGAACGCGCCTACGAGAGCATCTACCGCCTGGTCGGCAAGCGCCTGCGCGCCCGCATCGCTGGTGAGCTGCTGGAGCTGAAGGATACGGCCCTCGCCACCCAGCTCGACAGCGGCGAGACGATGATCTACGCCACCCACGACGAACTGGCTGCCGCCGTCGGCAGCGTGCGCGAAACCGTGACCAAGGTGGTCGGCGAACTCAGCCGCGAGGGCGTGATCAGCGCCGGCTACGGCAAGATCACCCTCAAGAACGAGCAGGCCCTCGGCCAGATCGCGGCGGCGTAACCCCGCCCTCCCCTTCACCTCGCACCGACCGTCCGGGACACCCCGGGCGGTTTTTCGTTTTCGGGCGGTGAAGACAGATTCGTCCAGATACGGCAGACCGCACCGGGGGCCGGGCCGCTACACTCGCAGGGTGACGAGCCAAGCCCAGACCCCCTTCACCCCCGAACGGCCCCTGCGGGTCGCCGTGATCGGCAGCGGCCCCAGCGGCGTCTTTGCCACCGAGGCGCTGCTCAAGCAGACGGACCTGCCGGTCGAGGTGGACGTGTTCGACCGCCTCCCCACCCCTTACGGCCTCGTTCGCTATGGTGTCGCCCCCGATCACCTCACCATCAAAAGTGTCACGAAGGGCTTCGAGAAGACCCTCTCCGACCCGCGCGTGCGCTTTCTGGGCAACGTGGAGTTCGGGACGGACCTCACGCACGAGGAAGCCCGCCAGCATTACGACGCCGTCGTGTATACCGTGGGCGCGTCCTCCGACCGCCGCCTGGGCATTCCCGGCGAGGACCTGCGCGGCAGCATGAGCGCCACCGAGTTTGTCGCGTGGTACAACGGCCACCCCGACGCGGCGGCCCGCGACATGGTCCTGAGCGCGACCGGGGTGGCCGTGGTCGGCGTGGGGAACGTGGCGCTGGACGTGAGCCGCATCCTGGTCAAGACCACCGAGGAACTGCACAGCAGCGACATCGCCGCACACGCCCTGGGTGCCCTCGAACACAGCCACGTGCGGGACGTGTGGGTGCTGGGCCGCCGCGGACCCCTCCAGGCCAAGTTCACGACCAAGGAACTGCGCGAGTTCGGGGAGCTGAGCGGGGCCGACCCGGTCGTGAAGCCGGAGGAAATCGCCGTCAGCGAGGCGGAAGAGGCGCAGGTCAGCGACAACACGGTCAAGAAGAACCTGGAAGTGCTGCGCGACTTCGCCGGGCGCACGCCGGAGGGGAAGGACCGCCGCATTCACCTGCGCTTCCTGGTGTCGCCGGTCGAGATTGTGGACGACGGCCAGGGCAACGTGGGCGGATTGAAAGTCGAGAAAAACCGCCTGGACGAGCAGGGCAACGCGGTGGGCACCGGCGAGTACGAGACGCTGCCGGTGCAGATGGTGCTGCGCTCGGTGGGCTACAAGGGCGTCAGCCTGCCCGGCGTCCCCTTCGACGAGCGGCGCGGCGTGATTCCCAACCTGGAGGGCCGGGTGGAGGGCCGCGCGGGCGAATACACCGCCGGCTGGATCAAGCGCGGCCCCAGCGGCGTGATCGGCACCAACCGCAAGGACGCCGTGGACACCGTGGCCCACCTGCTGACCGACGCGAAAGCCGGAACGCTTCCCGCCGCCCCCCAGCCCACCCGTGAAGCGGTGGACGCCCTGCTGCAAGGCCGGGGCGTGGACGTGTACACCTTCCACGACTGGCAGGTGCTGGACACCCACGAACTCGCCCAGGGCCAGGCCCAGGGCCGCCCCCGCGCCAAGGTCGTGCACAAGCACGAGATGCTGACGCATCGGCGGAAGTAAGGCAGAAAGCGAAAGGCAGAAGGCAAGGGACCAAGCCATCCGCCTTCTGCCTTTCGCTTTCTGCCATCTGCCATACTCCCCCCCATGCAGAGCGAGCCGCCCCCACCCACCGACATCCTGGTTCTCGGCGGCGGCCCGGCGGGACTGCACGCGGCCTTTTACGCGGCGTGGCGGGGCCTGAGCGTGCGCGTGCTGGAGGCGCGGGGCGAGGTCGGCGGGCAACTGATGGCGCTGTACCCCGACAAGGTGATCTACGATGCGCCGGGCACGCCCCAGGTGCGAGCCGCGGAACTGGTGGCGGCACTGGTCGCCCAACTGGCACCGCTGAATGTAGACCTCCGCACCGGCGAGGTAGCCCGTAGCCTCGAACCGGACGGCCAGGGTGGCTGGGTGGTCGGCACGGACGGCGGCAGGTACAGGGCGGGAGCTGTCATTCTGGCCGCAGGCATGGGAGCACTCCTCCCGCGTGAGGTGCGGGTGCCCGGCACGGAGACTCACCCGGACGTGAGAACGGACCTGCCCGACCCGGCCAGCCTCACGGGAAGGCGGTTGCTGGTCGTGGGGGGCGTGCCCCAGGCGACACGGGCGGTTCTGGAACTGGCCGAGGCTGGTGCGACGGTTGCCCTCACGCATCGGCGGGCGGGCTTCCGGGGCGACCCACAAATGCTCGCGCGGCTGGAGGCAGCGCGGGAAGCGGGCCGCGTCCATGTCCTGGCCCCCGCGGTACTGACCTGCCTCACCCCGCAGGGAGCAGAGGTGACGGTGGGCGGCGACACGGTGGAGGTCCAGGCCGATACCGTGCTGGTTCTGAACGGCTACCTGCCCGACCTCTCCCCCCTGCTGGGCTGGCCGCTGGGCTGGGAGGGCGAGTACGTGCCGGACAGCTCCGGCGGCCAGACGGCCCTGCCGGGCGTCTACGTGGTGGGCGACCTCGCTCGCTCGGGCGGGGACTTCAAGCTGCTCTCGCTGGCCTTTGCCCAGGCCGCCATCGCCGCCAACCACGCCACGCATCATGTGCGGCCCGACCTGAAGGTGCGCCCGGGGCACAGCAGCGAGCGGGGCGGGTACCCGGAGGACAGGAGCCAGGGCTAGCGAGGCTGCTACACCCGGCGACCTTCCTCAAACCACGAATGCCCGCACGCCGCGCTCACGGCAGGCGCGCAGGAGGTTCTGGCGAGTCACGGCGACCACCTCGGGGTCGGGGTGGGCCAGAGTCAGGACGGTGCGGGAACGGCCCACCGCATCGGTGCCGTTCCGGGCGTGCAGGGCTGCCCCACCGGGAGTCGCCAGCAGCGCGGTGAGGGTCGGCTCATCCGGGGCAGCAGGTAGGGTGACGTATTCGCGGACCTCTTCCACAGGTTAGGGGTGGCCCAGGCGGCGGGCGGCGTCGCGTGCAGCCTCCTCGCCCCAGAGGTGGGCGGCGACGGCCAGGGCCGCGTGCAGGGCGGGCAGGCCGCCGGGCGTGGTGGTCAGCGGTCCATCGGTAACGACCTCGCCGGGGCGCACCTCGGCGGGGGCATGGCCCCAGAGGGTATCGGCCAGGTCGGCGGGGCCGCCCACCACCCGGTCCCGCAGCACGCCCGCCTCGCCCAGCAGGAGCAGGCCGCTGCCGCTCGCGCCGGTGGGAAGCGCGGCGTGGCGGGCCAGGAACTCACGCAGCAGGGGGTCGCGGGCCGCCTTTTGCGCGCCAGGGCCGCCGGGAAGAAGCAGGCCCGCCGGCTCGGGCAGGGCGGCATACAGCACGTGCGGCGTGCTGACCAGCCCCCCGGCAGTCACGATGCTGGCCCGCGAGCGGTTTACGGTGCGGGTGGCTCCCTCGCCCCCGCACAGGCGGCAGACAGCGACCATCAGCCCCAGTTCCAGCTCGCTGACGTCCGCGTAGACGGGAATGGCGACCACGGGACCCTCGGGGGCCTGCGGCTCGGGGGCACCGGTCATGGCTGGAGGGGCTGGACGCGGTACACTCGCCGGGCAGCAGGCGGGCCGACCTCCCCGCGCTCCAGCAGCCGCGTGATGACGTCGCCGGGCAGGCGCTCGATACGCGCCAGGTAGGCCCGCAGGGTGTCGGGGCCGTCAAAGCGGCGGGGGTGGGGGTCGCCCTCCACGAACAGGTCGAGCCAGACCAGCGCGGCTGTCCCCCCGCTCATAGCTCGCGCAGGTCCTCCCAGAGCTGCCAGCCGACGCCAGGGGGGGTGGCGTCCAGCAGCGGCCCCAGCGCCTGGCTGGCGGCCTCGGCGTTGGCGTGCAGGGCGTCGCCGTTCGGCTTGTCGTCGTAGACACCCAACACCGTGAACTGGTAGAAGGTCTGGCCGGCAGTCGGCTCGCCGTTCTCGAAAAAGGCGAAGGGCGGCGTGACCGTGTCCCACAGCACGTGGGCGTCGTCCAGCTCATGGGGCAGGTAGTGTTCCAGGTCCACGTCGGCGTGACTGGGGTGCCAGAGGTAGCCCTGAAGCAGGCGCACGGCGGCGCGACCTCCCGCCTCCCCGTGCTCGTCTGGGGTGCTCATCGCCCCGCAGCATACCCGCTCGGGCGGCCGGAGGGAGATGGATAAGCAAGGGGTCAAGGCCGGGCACTCAGGAACCGGAGCGCGCCCTCCCCCGCCGCTGCCGCAGCAGGCGCGCGGCCAGCAGCGCGGCGAGGACCAGGGCCGCTATCAGCGGGGCGGTGTGGTCCTTTTTCACGCCCCACCAGTAGTGCAGCACGCCCAGCAGGGCGGCGGCGTACACCAGCCGGTGCAGGCGCTGCCAGCGCAAAAAGCCCAGGCGGCGCACGGCGTCCCGGGTGCTGGTCAGGGCCAGGGGAAGCAGCAGCACCAGCGCCGCGAACCCCACCGTCACGAAGGGCCGCTTCAGCACGTCTTCCAGCACCACGTCCGGCGTGAAGCCGTGGTCGAAGAGATACAGACCGAAGTGCAGCAGGGCATACACGAAGGCCAGCAGCCCCAGTGCCTTGCGGATGCGCGCGGGCCAGGTCCAGCCCGTCAGGCGGCGCAGGGGCGTGCAGGCCAACGAGAGCAGCAGCAGCGCCAGCGCCAGTTGCCCGCTTTGCAGGATGGCGCGCTGGACCGGGTTGGCTCCCAGCGCCCCGCTCCCGGCATCCAGCAGCAGCACGGCCACCGGCAGCAGCCCGCCCACCACCACACCCGGCCCCAGCCACGGGAGCGGCGGGGAGGAGGTGCGGGCACGCGCCGACCTGGCTGCCCGGGTTGCCGCCGTCCTGGCTGGCGGCGGGCCGCTGGAGGCTGGCTGCCCCTCCCCCATCAGAAGAAGCGGCGCAGGTCCATCCCCTTGTACAGGTGCGCCACCTGCTCGGCGTAGCCGTTGAAGGGAAGCGTGGGGCGGCGGCGCAGTTCACCGATGCGGCGTTCGGTCGCCTGGCTCCAGCGGGGGTGCGGCACCGCCGGGTTCACGTTGGCGTAGAAGCCGTACTCGTCGGGGGCCGCCAGCGCCCAGGTGGTCTTGGGCTGCTCGCGCGTCAGCGTGATGCGGACGACGGATTTGATGCTCTTGAAGCCGTACTTCCAGGGCACCACCAGCCGCAGCGGCGCGCCGTTCTGGTTGGGCAGCACGCGCCCCTGGAGACCCACCGCCATGAAGGTGAGGGGGTGCAGCGCCTCGTCCAGCCGCAGTCCCTCCACGTAGGGCCAGTCGAGGACGCTGCTGCGCTGGCCGGGAAACTGTTTGGGGTCGTCGAGGGCGGTGAACTTCACGTATTTGGCGTGGCTGTTCGGCTCTACCCGGCGCAGCAGCGCGGCCAGCGGAAAGCCCAGCCAGGGCATCACCATCGACCAGCCCTCCACGCAGCGCATACGGTAGATGCGGTCTTCGAGCGGGAACCAGGACTGGAGGGTATCGATGTCCACCTTCACCGGCTTCTTGACCTCGCCGTCGATGATCACGGTCCACGGGCGGGTTCTCAGGCTTCCGGCGAGGCGGGCGGGGTCGTCCTTGCCCGTGCCGAACTCGTAGAAGTTGTTGTAGGTGGTGGCCTGGGCGTAGGGCGTGACCGCCTCGGAGGTGTCGTAGGGGCCGAGGGGCCGCCGGGCCTGGGCCAGCAGCTCGCCCGGCTCGCCCTCGGCCAGCGCGCCGGGGCGGCGGGTCAGGACTTCCAGGCCACCACCCAGCAGGGCCACCGTGCCGGTGAAGAGGGCGGCATTCTTGAGAAACTCGCGGCGCGGGGGCACCGGGTTGGTGGTTTCGGGGGTTTCCGTGTCGGGGAGGTCGGGCGTCTCGGGAAACTCGGGGGGCATTCCGGGCATGGGTCCTCCTTCTACCGTGTAGATATGCGGGCCGGGGGACTTTGGATCACGGTTCCGGCTCACCCTCCCCGCCCGCCTCCAGCAGCACCAGGGCGTCACGGATGCGGAGGGACCCGGCCTCCCAGCCGGGGTGCAGGGCGCGCAGCACGGCCTCCGGCTGGGGATGTCGCCCCTCCAGGGCGCGGCCCGCCTCGCGCCAGATGCCGGGGCGAAAGGGGGCCAGGGCCGGGTCGTGGAGAGCGTCGCGCAGCCAGCGCAGGGTGCGCTCGCCGTCCAGAATGGTCGCGCGGGCCTCCAGCGCCAGCAGTTGTGCGCCCAGACCGGGGTCGGCGTCGAAGGTGCCGGGCAATCCCGCCTGCACGCGGCGAATCAGGGCGTGGGCGCGGTTGACCTCGGCCAGGGCCGCCTCGGGCCGCCCGCAGCGCAGCAGCGCGTCGGCGGATAGGGCGCGGGCCTGCGCCTCCGCGTAGGGGTGGTCGGTCATCTCCAGCGCGCGGGCCGTGAAGTCCAGGGCCGCGTGGGGGTCGGGGTCGGCCAGCGCGCGGCTGAGGTGCAGGTCGAAGGTCAGCACCTCCTCGCGGTCGCTGGGGGTGGGGGGACGGGCCAGGTGCCGGTCGAGCAGCGCGCGGGCGTGGGCCAGGTCGGGGTGGTCGCGCCGCGCCCCCGCGAACGGCTGGAGGTAGGGCCGTCCCAGCCCCCGCGTGAGGTAGGCCAGGGCAATACGGTACTGGGTACGGCGGGTGCGGTATTCCGCCTCCGCCCGCCGGGAACCGGGCCGGGCCAGCAGGGCCAGCGCGCGGCTGGCGTCGGCCAGGGCTGCGTCGGGCTGCCCCAGGGCCAGCAGGATAGGCACGCCCTCGCTGAGGAGCCGCGCCCGCAGCACCGCATCCACCCAGCCGCCCCGCGCCTCCCCGGCGGGCAGCAGCGCCAGCGCCCGCTGGAGCCAGGCACGGCCCTCGCCGGGGCGACCCAGGCGGCGCAGCGCGGTGGCGGCGCGGGCCAGGGCGCGGGCGCGTTCCTCGGCGCTGCCCCCAGCGGCCTCCAGGCGGGCGGCGGCCTCGGTGAGCGCGGTCAGCGCGGCCCGGGGCTGGCCCAGGCGCAGCCGCAGGTCGCCCTCCTGGTACAGCGCGCGGGCGGAGAGCAGCGGACTACTGGCGGGCACGAGGTGCAGGTGCCGCAGCGCCTCGGGCCAGCGGCCCGCGTCCTTGGCAATCAGGCCGCGCCACAGGTGGGCACGCGGGCCGCCGTGCGCGGTGCGGGGGTCGGTCGCCGCCCGTGTGGCCGCGTCCAGGTCGCCGCGCCAGCGGCTCAGGGCTGCCTGCACCAGCAGCGCGTCGGCCTGGGCCGCCACCGTCCAGGCGTCGGGCGGGCCGCCCAGCACGGCGGCGAGTTCGGGGTGGGCCAGTTGGGCGGTGGCCGCCTCGAAGTTTCCGGCGTCCACGCTGCTCTCGGCCAGCTTGACCCTGGCCCAGCCCCGCGCGGCGGGGTTCGGGGATTCCAGCAGGGTAAAGAGGGCGTCGCGGGCGTGGGGTTCGTCGTACTCGCCGCGCCCGGCGTGGTGGGCCGCGACCGTGCGGGCCAGCACCTCGCGCAGTTCACCGGGTGCCCCCGCCCGCACCCGCGGCCAGAGGGGCGGCAGGTAACGCCCGTCGTCGGGGTATGCGGCGAGATGCGCGGCGAGGGCCGACCATTCCCGCAACGCGGCGAAGGCGGCGAGCCGGGCGGGGGCGAGGTCCGGCGCGGGGGGCGCGGCCAGCAGGCGTCGCAGCGCCCCTTCGCGCTCGGGGGCGGGCACGCGGGGCAGCGCGGCCCGCAGCGCGGCGGCCGGCGTCCAGCCGCCGCCCGCCTCTGCCAGCAACGCGCGGGCATGGGGGGGCAGGGTCGCGACCGGGATGCCCAGTGCGGCGGCCAGGGCCACGTCCGGGACCGCTTCCCCCCGGTCCAGGGCTGCGAGCGCCGCGGCCAGCCGCCGCACGTCGGGGTCGGCCAGCAGGCGGTCGGGGGGGGCCGCGTCCGGGCCGCTCCCGGCCAGCCCACTCCCGGCCAGCAGCGTCAGGCGGTCGAGGTGCCGGCCCGTCTCGCGCACCAGCGCGTCGGCCCGCTCGCGCGTGACCCCCAGGCGGGTCATCAGGTAGGCGCGGGCCTCGGCGGGGGTGGGGGGACGCAGTTCGATAACCTCCGCAACGCCTTCCGGCAGCCCCGCCGGGTCCTCCAGCGCGAGCAGCACGGCCACATCGGGCGGGGCGCGGCGCAGCAGGTGTTCGGCGGCCCAGGCGGCGGGCGGGGTGGGCGTGCCGTCCGGCGAGCGGGGCGGCTCCCCGGCAAAGTTCAGGTCGGCGGTCACGCGGGCGAGCAGCACGCCGGGTGCGGCGGGAAAGGCGCGGCGGGCGGCGTCCGCCTGGGCCTGCGCCCGTTCGGCGTAGGAGGTGCCCGCCGCGGTCAACGCGAGGGTTTCCGCCACGTCCCCCCCCAGGTTCAGGCGGCGCACCTCTCCCGCCCAGCCGTCCAGCCCGCGCTCCAGATGGTCGAGCAGGATGGTCTTCCCCGCCCCGGCCCGCCCGGTGACGATGAGGCGCGGAACGCGGCCCGCACGCACACCTGCCAGCACCTGCTTGTAGGCGCGCTTCTTGCTGCGGCCCAGCAGTTCCAGCTCGGCGGGGAGGGGGGCGGGGGCAGGTGTCGTGGGCGTCGCCTCTGCCGCCAACGGCCGCCCCGCCTCCCGCGCGAGGTCGGCCAGGATGGCCCGCAGCGCAGCCTTGTCGGCAGGCGTGCCCACGTCGCGGTAGACGATGTTGCGGACCGAGGCGGGGTTGCCCCCCCGCACGCGCATCTCGGCCTCCAGCCAGCGCAGGCTGCCGCGCACGCCGCGCCCCGCGTCGCGGGCAGGCGGCAGGTGGGCGCGCAGGTCGGCCAGGATGCCTTTCCAGTCCAAGGTAGGCGGAGGCTATCACCCCCGGCCTATCCGGTTGAACCCGGTGCAACAAAGGAGGGGACAACCCGTGTCTGACGCGCCCATCAGACTCCCTGACGCCCGATGTGTATACTCGGTCCAGTTTTCGACAACCCCAGCCCCTTTCCAGGAGGAACCCATGCGCGCACACCTCACCCGTCCGGCTTTCGTGACCCTTGCCCTTGCCCTCGCCGTCAGTGCCAGCGCCCAGAGCGTCCAGGCCGCCCAGTCCCTCTACGACCAGGGCAAGTGGCAGGAGGCCGCGACCGCCGCCGCCGCCCTGAACACCAGCGCGGGCCTTGCGCTGGCCGCCGAGGCCACCACCGCGGGCGCGGGCCTCAGCCCCGACAGCCAGAAAAAGGCGCTGTTCGAAAAGGCCCAGGGCTACGCGCGGCAGGCCATCGCCCTCGACAAGAACAACGCGGACGCCTACTTCGAGCTGGCGCGCGCCCAGGGCCGCCTGGCGCAGTTCGTGGGCATCCTCCAGAGCCTGAACCTCGCCGGGGACGTGAAGAAGAACCTCGATCAGGCCATCCGGCTCCAACCCAACATGGCCGGGGCCTACGTGGCACTGGGGCTGTGGAACGCCAACCTGGTCAGCAAGGGCGGCGCGGCCACCTTCCTGACCGGGGCGAAAAAGGCCCAGATTGCGCCCAACTTCGAAAAGGCCATCGCGCTGGAGCCGAACGTCGCCGTTCACCGCATCGAGTACGCCAATGCCCTGCTCCTGACCGGCAACAAGGCCGGGGCCGTCGCCCAGCTTCAGAAGGCCGTGACGCTCCCCGCCGACACCTTCTGGGAGAAGCGCGACCTGGACGCGGCGAAGGCGCAGCTCGCCAAGTTGCAGTAAGGCGGCCAGCTTCCAGCGGCCAGCCGCCAGCAGAAAAAAGCCCCGGCATAGGCCGGGGCTTTTCCTTTGCTTCTTTTGCTGGAAGCTGGCCGCTGGCCGCTACCCATTGAGCAGCGTCACCGCTCCCGGCAGCACCTCCACCCGCACCCCCGTCACCTGCCCGGCGAGGTCGCCGTCGAGGTGCAGGTAGGTGGGGCGTGCCCAGGTGACGGTCGCGGTGTGGCCCGCGGCGTGGTGAACGCGGGGGTGGCCCAGGTGGCGGCCGGGCAGCACGCGGGCCATCAGACCCAGGAGTTGCGCGCGGGTGACGGGGCCGCTCGCCAGGGCATTCAGCCGACCGTCGCGGGGGTCGGAGGCGGGGCTGATGTGAAAGCCGCCGCCGTAGCGGGTGCCGTTCATCACGGCGGCGAGGCAACTGGGGCCGGCGTAGAGGGCCTGGCCGTCCACCTCCACCTGCACGGGCGTCAGGGTCAGCTCGCGCAGCGCGGCGAGGGCGGCCCAGGCATAGCGCCCGAAGCCCGACAGCCGCGCCGGGGCGCGCAAGGTCAGCGCCGTCACCTGCGCGTCAAAGCCCATGCCCAGGCCGTTGAGCAGCAGATGCGAGGTGCCCGCCCCGTCCCCACCCAGGATGGTCGCGCGCAGGGCGTCCACCTGCCGGGGGGCAAAGGCGAGGCGGTCGAGGGCAGAGGCGAAGTCGCCCGCCTTCAACCCCAGCAGGCCCGCGAAATCGTTCCCGCTGCCCAGCGGCACGATGCCCAGCGGCCGCCCCCCTCCCCCACCAGCAGGGCCGACCAGCGCGGGCAGCAGCGCCCCCACCGTGCCATCGCCCCCCACCGCCAGCACCGCCACGTCAGGCGGGAGCGCCTGCACGCGGGCCAGGGCCGCCGCGCCACTGGCCTCGCTGAGCAGCTCGAAGGGCAGACCGCGGGCGCGCAATTCAGCCTCCAGACGGGGCCACTCGCGCCGGGCCAGGCCGCGCCCGGCGGTGGGGTTGAGCACGACGGCGTAGGTCCGTTGGGAGAGGGGGCGGGCAGAAGGTGCAGAGGTCACGTTGGCCCCAGGATAGGGCGTGGGCTGGGGCCACCGCATCTCAGCCCAGCCCTCACACCCAGTCGGCGGGCCGCCCCGCCAGCCCGAAGTACCAGGCAATGGCCTGCGCGATGCGGCCGGACGCCTGGCCGTCCCCGTAGGGATTGCGGGCGGCGCGCATCCGGGCCAGCCCCGCCTCGTCGTCCAGCAGGCCGTTCAGCACGGCGCGCAGCGTCTCCGGGTCGTTCCCGGCGAGGGTCAGCACGCCCGCCTCGACGCCCTCGGGCCGCTCGGTCACGTTGCGCAGCACGGCGACGGGCACGCCCAGCGCGGCCCCTTCCTCCTGGAGGCCGCCGCTGTCGGTGGCGAGCAGCGTGGAGGCCGCCATCAGCGGGGCCATCTGCGCGTAGTCGAGCGGCTCGGTGAGTTCGAAGTTGGGCAGCGCCCCCAGGGCCGGGCGCACCGCCTCCTGCACGGCGGGGTTCAGGTGGACCGGGTATACGAAATGGGTGTCCGGGTGGGCACGCGCCACGTCCGCCAGCGCCCGCGCCATCCCCACCATCACGGGCAGGTTCTCGCGGCGGTGCATCGTCACCGTCACCAGCCGTTGCCCGGCGTCCAGTCTGGATTGCCATTCGGGCCGCAGGGCCACCCGCCCCGCCACCTCGCGCACGGCGTCCACGGCGGTCTGCCCGGTCACGAAGAGGCCCTCTTCCGCCTTGCCCTCGCGCCGCAGGTTCGCGCGGCTGCCCGGCGTGGGCGCGAAGTCCAGCGTGGAGAGAACCCCGGTCAGGCGGCGGTTGGCCTCCTCGGGAAAGGGTTCGCGCATGTTGCCGCTGCGCAGCCCCGCCTCGACGTGCCCGACCGGAATGCCCTCGTAAAAGGCGCTGAGGGCCACGCAGAAGGAGGTGGTGGTGTCGCCGTGGACCAGCACCATGTCCGCGCCCATCTCGCGCAGCTTGCGCCCGGCCTGGGGCACGATGCGCCCGGTCAGGTCCGCGAGGGTCTGCCGGTCGGTCATCACGTTCAGGTCCTCGTCGGGGGTCAGGCCGAAGACGGCCAGCGCCTCGTCGAGCATCTGGCGCTGCTGCCCGGTCGAGAGGATGAGGGGCGTCAGGCCTGGCTGCGCCTGAATCGCCGCGTACACGGGGGCCATCTTGGTCGCCTCGGGCCGGGTGCCGAAGGCGAGGACGATGCGCTTGGGGGCAGCGGAGCGGGCGGGGTCGGTCATCGGGGTCACGGTAACAGAAAGCTGTTTTGGGGGCAGGCGGCTGTGGGGAGGAGCAGTCAGCTTTCAGCCGTCAGCTCATGCCCTGACGCGGAATGCGGTTCCCGGCGGCCATTCCACCCCACCCCCATCCCAAAAGCAGGCCAAAAGCAGGGAGGCGGGGGCTTTTGCACCCCACCTCCCCACATCCCGCCGTTGCGCTCAGCCGCTCTGGCCGGGGGCGCGGGCCGCTGCTTCCCGGCCCAGCGCCCGCACCCGGCGGTGGGCCACGAACCACAGGCACAGCAGCACGGCCACCACCGTCCCCACAATCGCGGGAAGCGGCACACCCTGCGCCAGCATCCCAATCACGCCGCAGACCAGCGCCACCAGCCACAGAATCACGGCGGTGCGGCGGGCCGAGGAGGTGCGGGCCAGCACGCGGTGGTGGATGTGGGTCTTGTCGGGGTGGCCGAGGGGATTGCGGATGCCGCGCGCCATCCGCCCGATGACGACCTGGGTGGTGTCGAGGATGGGCAGCGCCATCACCAGCAGGGGCACCAGCAGGCTGGCCCCCGCGCTCACCTTGAGGGTGCCCAGCAGGCTCACGGCGGCCAGCGTGTACCCGAAGAGGTTGCTGCCCGCGTCCCCCATGATGATGCGGCTGGGGTTGAAGTTGTGGCGCAGGTAGCCCAGCGCGGCCCCCGCCAGGCCCGCCAGCAGCACCACCGCCGCAGCCCGGTCGGTAAACTGGGCGGCGGTGACCAGCAGCACCATGCAGGCCACGAAGGCCACGCCACCCACCACGCCGTCCACGCCGTCGAGCAGGTTCATGGCATTCGTCAGGCCGACGATCCACAGGATGGTGAGCAGGACGCTGAGGGGCGCATTGACCGCGTGCGGCAGCACGGGCAGAAACGGGATGGCGTTGAAATCGATCCTCAGCCCGTTCACGATCAGCAGCACCGCCGCCAGCGCCTGCACCAGCAGCCGGAAGGCCGGAGACAGCTCGTACTGGTCGTCGATGAACCCCACCAGCACCAGCACCGCCGCGCCCAGCAGGATCGCCAGCACCTGAATATTCACCTGCTCGATCACGATGGGCCGCAGCGCCCAGGCGACCACCACACTCACCAGAAAGCCCGCGAAGATCGCCAGGCCTCCCGCGTTGGCGAGCGGTTCCTTGTTGAGCCGCCGGGCGTTGGGCATATCGGCCCACCCGACCTTGATGGCGAACTCCCGCACCGGGGGAATGAACCGCCAGGTAAACACCCACGCCGTCAGGAACGTGAGCAGCACGCTGAGAAAACCGCGCCCGAACAGATCCGCGATACCGAATTGCGCCGCGAGGGCCTTGAGGGACTCCATAAGCTGACCGGAGTCTAAAGGCTGGTGGTGAGGAACAGGCGTCCGGCAAAAGGTGGAAGGGCTTCTCGCCTACTTCGTCCCGTAAATCCGGTCGCCCGCGTCGCCCAGCCCCGGCACGATGTAGCCGTGGTCGTTCAGGCGCTCGTCCACGGCGGCCGTCACGATGTCCACGTCGGGATGTTCGCGCTCGATCACGGCGATGCCCTCCGGCGCGGCGAGGATGGACATCAGCTTGATGCTCTGGGCACCCGCCGCCTTCAGGAAGGCGATGGCGGCCGCGGCGCTGCCCCCGGTGGCGAGCATCGGGTCGGTGAGAAACACCCGGCGCTCGGCGATGTCGGCGGGCAGCTTGTTGTAGTACGCGACGGGCTGCAAAGTCTGCGGATCGCGGTACAGACCGATATGCCCCACCTTGGCGGCGGGCACCAGATTCACGATGGCGTCGGTCATGATCAGCCCCGCGCGCAGGATGGCGACCAGCGCCAGCTTCTTGCCGCTGAGCATCGGGAACTCGCCCTCCTGGATGGGCGTTTGCAGGCGCGTGGGTTCCAGTTCCAGGTCGCGCATCGCCTCGTAGGCGAGCAGCATGGACACCTCGGCGGCCAGCTCGCGGAACTCCTTGACCCCGGTGTGAACGTCACGCATCAGGGAGAGCTTGTGTTGGACGAGGGGATGGGTGACGACCGTGAGCATGGCCCCACGATACCCGGCAGAGCAGGAAGGGATGAGGGCTGAGCGATGAGGAATGAGGAAGACAGAGGCACCCGCTCCCCTGGCCTCATCACCCATCACCCATGACTCATCCCTGCCTCCCCCGGCAGCCGCGCCAGCACATGCCGCGCCCGCGGCAGCTTCAGGCGGCACTGGCGGTCGAACTCGTAGGGTTCGTTCATCAGGAACCAGTACAGGTCGTGCAGGTAGGTGTGGGCCAGGTAGGCCCGCAGGCGGGTCAGGGTGGCGGGCGCGTGGTCGGGCAGGAAAGTCAGGGCGGCGTCCAGGCTGGCGTCCATGCCCAGCAGGTCGAGCGTGCCGGTCTTGAGCAGGGCCAGGTCGCGCAGCGGGTCGTCCCAGGCGGCCTTGGTCCAGTCGATGACCAGCACCTCGTTTTCCTGCGCGATCAGGATGTTGTCGTGCCAGAGGTCGAGGTGGCAGAACGCCGCGGGCTGGTCGAGCAGGCCACGTTCCAGCGGTTCCTCCACCGCATCGAACAGGTCGTCGAGGGGATAGGCCGCCAGCGCGCTGCGAAAGCGTTTCAGGCGCTCGCGCACCCGCCCCAGGTCCACCCAGCCCTCGCGGTCCTGGTGGAGTGCGCCCAGAATCTCGCGCAGGCGGGGCAGGGCGGCAGGGATGTCCTGCGCCCGCAGCGGGTGGCCGGGGAAGCGGCGCAGAATCAGGGCCTCGATCCCGTCGGCCTCCACGGTGTCCACCACCCAGGCCCCCAGGTCGGCGCGGCGCATGTTCTGGGCCTCCAGGCGGTGCTCACCCTGGTGGTTGCGGTACACCTTGACCACCACCTCGCCGCCGGGGGCCGCGTACACCCGGCTCTGCATCCCGGTGTCCATCGGGGACAGGGGACCGAAGCGGGCTTCCAGCACGGGAAAACGGTGAGATGGCAGGCCGCCCGGAGTCACCCGCGCATGATAGCGGGGGAAGGGTGCGGGCAGCGGGGTGTGGGACGCAGGCAAAGGTGTTCCCGCGTCCCGCACACCCCCGCCCTTTATCCGTCCTGCGAGACTTTTTCCAGCAGGCCGACCAGCCGCGGGTCGAGTTCCGTTCCCGCCTGGGCCTTCACGCGCCCCAGGTCCCCCGCGTGCACGGAGGCGTTGGCGACCGCCAGAATGCGGGCATAGAGGGGAATATCCTCACCCTCCAGCCGGTCGGGTTCCCCCGCGCCGTCCCAGCGTTCGTGGTGGTGGCGGATGGCCTTCTGGGCCTGCGCGAGGTGGGGGACGCCATGCAGGAAGTTCGCGCCGATCTGGGCGTGCCCTGCCTCGTCCTGAATCTTGCCGATGTCGTGGAGCATCGCGGCGTACCACAGCTCCTCCAGCTCGCGCTCGGCCAGACCCACCGCGCGCCCCAGCCGCAGGGCCGTTTCCGTGACCGCCTGTCCGTGGCCCACGCTGTCGAAGTCGCGGCTCTCGACCGCCTCGACCAGCGACGAGGCCAGCTGGCGGGTGGCCTGCCGCCACTCGTCGCGCGAGTCCAGCAGACCCAGCAGCGGCGCGACCGATCCTGCCCAGCGGGTCACCGCCTCTTGCTGGACAGGCGAGATCCCCTCCGGGGAGGTCCGGTCCAGCACCAGCGCGCCCAGGTTACGGCCCCGGTCGCTGAGCGGCACGACCAGCGACAAGGGCACGTCCCGCATCCCGGCCTGGTCCAGCAGCGTGACCACCTCCGGCGGGTTCAGGCCGTACAGCTCGCGGCTGCCGTCGGTCAGGAGGCGGGGCCGCATGTTGGCCCAGGGGCCACTCAGGGCCGTACCGATCAGGGGCCTGGGATAGCCGAACACCGCCGCTACCCGGTCCTGCCCCCGGCGCAGCACGGCGTAGCCCTGGGCCTGTCCCCCCAGCAGCGTGACGGCCTGGGCCAGGGCACCCTCCAGGATGCCCTCGGGCGTGGGCCGCGACAGAAGGTCTGCCAGCACGCGGGCCGCGTCGGGCGTCTCCGCAGGCGGCAGGGCAGCGGACTTGCGGGGGTCAGGCCCGGGCGTCGGCGCGGGCTGCGGACGGGAGCGTCGGAACACGTTCCGCCCAGTATACCCGCGCTACCCTGCCGGGGTGACGCGCGCCGCCCCCTCCCCCCAGCCCCCCACCCGCCACACCCGCGTGACCGAGCCGGTCGTGCGCGGTTACGCCGCCTACGCGCGGCGGGCGCAGGCGTGGACCCGCCAGTACCAGGAGCGCGGCGGGCGCGTGTTCTGCGGCGCGGGCTGCTTCGCGTGCTGCAACATGCCCATTCGCGTGAGCCTTGCAGAAGCCCTCGTGACCGCCCAGGCCCTGACGGAGGGAGAGGCCGCGCGGGTGGAAGCCCACGCCCGCCAGGTGCTGCACAACGCCCGCACTGCGCCCAGCGAGGACGTGTATGTGGAGCGCCACCGCACCGAGGTCGGCTTCTGCCCGCTGCTGGACCGGGAGAGCGGCGGCTGCACCCGCTACGACGTGCGCCCCACCCGCTGCCGCGACACCTTCAGCGCCCTGCCCGCCCGCTACTGCGAGGCCGGGGCCTGGGAAACCATGACCCGCCGCGAACGCGAGAGCTACCGCCGCGAGGTGGCCCGCACTCCCGGCACTGACGGCGAACTGCACTTCATCGCGCCACTGGAACACCTGTCCGAACCCATCTGGGAGGCTGCCGCCAGGGCCATGCGCAACGAGTGGGGCCTGGAAGCCTGGGGCGACTTCTGGGTGCTGACCACACTGGCGCGCCATGAGGCCTTTATGGACCGGGTAGCGCGGGGGGACGCGCGTGGGGCATGGCGAGCGGCAAAGGCAGCGGGTCTGGCGCATGCGACAGTGCTGGAAATCGGGTGAGGGAAAGCCGCAACCAAACCGTTGCATAACTTCAAGGGGAGGGATGCAAAGTTTGCCGTCTGACACGACACCTGGGCTAACTCCCTCCCAGCGTTCCCCAAGAGTGAAAAACCTCGTCTCCAAAAGTGTCCGTACCATTGAGCACTGAAAACTGCACGGGGCGGTTATGCAGCAACACCTCTCCCCTGCTCTCCCCGCATCAGCTCCCGCTTCCCTGTTTTTTCAACTTTGGAGCTGACGCCCAGGTCCTACCCTTCAACCGGGTAGGCCTGGAAGACGAGCCGTTCGGGCCGCCAGGACCGAGGCCGCCCGGCAGGCCAGGCATGGCGACCAGTGGGAAACCGGGGCGAAGCTTGGCAAGCTTTCCAACGCCAGGAGCCCCCTTGCCGAGCGCAGCGAAAAGCTCCCCCTCCACCAAGAGAAGAGACACGTCAACAAGCCTGGCGTCAACGCGCGGGCCGCCCCGCGCGGCGGAGACGTTCCCCCGGTGGGGGCTGGGGGGGCTGGAGGAAGCTCGCTACAAGATGCCCTGCCCCCAGCCACAAGCCCTACTGGAAGCTGCTGCCCCCACCCACCCGCACACCCTGATAGTAGGCATAGGCCGCGGTGTAGCAGGGCGGCTCCTTGTACCAGCTCTTGGCCTCACAGATGACCTTCATGTTCTTGTAGAAGGCGTCGTCGGTGGCGAGGCGGTTGGCATCCGTACGCTGGTAGACCTTGAGGTTGCGGTAGCCGAAGTCGTGGACGTTGCAGGCGGGCCGGAAGTCCTCGCGGTAGCCCAGGCCCACGCCGTCCGGGGCGCTGCATCCGTCACGCGACCAGTCCAGGCCAGGATAACGGGCATTTACGGCACTCTGGTTGGCGTACTCGCCGTTGTAGGCGGCCACCGTGCCCCACGCCACCCGCTTGATGTAGGCGAGACGGTCGCTGGCGAGGTCCAGCCCCGTGAGGGCGGGCGCGGCGGGGCGCGAGAGGTCAGCGGGCCGCTCCCCATACGCCTCCTGAAGGGCGGCCAGCAGACCGGGGTCGTTGGCGTAGCGCGCCAGGATGGCCTGGCTGTCCGGGTCCTGAAGTTCGGGGCGGGACGCATAAGCGGCCGTCAGACTGCCGGACGTGGAAGCGGTGGGGGACTGCCCACAGGCGGCGAGGGTCAGGGCCAGGGGGACGGCAAAGGCCAGTTTCTTCATGGGGACTCCTGGGAAGCTGGATTGTGCTATGTCCCCAGTCTAGCCAGGTTCGCCGCCCAACAGCAAACGCCGCCCACCCTCACACGGAGGGGAGCGGCGCTGCCGGAAAAGACTTACACCAACTTGCGATGATTCCTTCGAATCATCCGAGCGGAGCGAGAAGCAAAAAGGACGGGGTTGCGGCGATGGAAGAACATCCGGTGCCGTCCCGGATGTTCTGGAATCAGAGCAATCCCGTATTACTTGCCAGCGGCTTCAATCAGCGCGGGCACAATTTGGTTCACGTCGCCCACGATGCCGTAGTCCGCGACCTTGAAGATCGGGGCCTCGGCGTCCTTGTTGATGGCGACGATGTACTTGCTCTTGCCCATGCCCGAGAGGTGCTGCACCGCGCCGCTCACGCCCAGGGCGATGTAGGCTCCCGGCTGTACGGTCTTCCCGGTCTGCCCCACCTGCTCGGCGTAGGGCCGCCAGCCCGCGTCCACGACGGCGCGGGTCGCGCCCACGCCCGCCCCGATGCGGTCGGCCAGGCCCTCCACGTAGGTGGCAAAGTTCTCGGGGCTGCCCACGCCGCGCCCGCCAGTCACGATCACGTCGGCCTCGGTCAGCGCCACGCGGCTGCTCTTTTCGACGCTCTTGCCGGTCACTTCCACACGGGGCGCGGGGAGGTCGAGTTCCACGTCGTACTGCTCGCCCGACGCCCCTGCCGCCGCTGCGGGCGCAAAGGAACCGGGCTTCACCGTCACCACGATGACCGGGGCCTCGGCCTCGACCGTCTCGGTCACGCGGGCGAGGTAGGTGTAGCGCTGCGCCTGGAGGGCATTGCCCTGGGCGCTGAGCCTGATCACGTCTTCGAGGTACGGGGCGTCCAGCTTCACGGCCACACGGGGGGCGTACTCGCGGCCCGAGCGGCTCCCGCCGATGATGATGGTGCTGGCCTCGCCCTCCTGGGCAATCTGCGCGGTGGCGGCGGCCCAGACCTCGGCGTTGTAGGTGGCGAGCTGGGGCATATCCGCGACCAGCACCTGATCGGCCACGGCGGCGGCGGCGTTGGCGATGTCCGCGACCCCCTGGCCCAGCACCAGCACCGTGACGGGGCCTTCACGGCCCGACTGCCGGGCGGCCGTGACCATTTCCAGGGTGGATTTGGCGAGCTTGCCGCCCGCGTGTTCGGCAACGATCAGGATCATGCGAGCACCTTCGCTTCGTTCCGCAGGAGGTCGAGAAGCTGCTCGGCGGCGGCCTGCGGATCCTTGCCGTCGATCATCTTGTTGAGTCGGGCGCGGGTCTGAATCTCGCTCTGCACCACCCGCACGGTCGGCTGCGCGCCGTAAGTGCCCAGGTCGTCCTTGCGAAGTTCCTTTTTCTTGGCCTTCATGATGTTGGGCAGGGTCGGGTAGCGCGGCTCGTTGAGGCCCTGCTGGGTGGTGACCACGGCAGGCAGCGCGGCGCGGAAGCTCTCGTTGCCGTCGTCCACGTCGTGCCGCCCGGTGAGCGTCTCGCCTTCGAGCTTCAGCTCATTGGTCCAGGTGAGCTGCGGCCAGCCCAGGCGTTCGGCGGTCGCGGCCCCCAGCGCCTGGCTGTCCCAATCGGCCTCCTGCCCGCCGACCAGAATCAGGCCCGCGCCCTCGGCCTGCGCCACCTGCGCCACCACGCGGCTCAGGGCGATGGGATCGAGCTTCTCATCGGTTTCGACGTGAATGGCGCGGTCCACGCCCATCGCCAGGGCGGTGCGCAGGGCATCCTCGACGCGCTTGGGGCCGACGGCCAGGGCGACGATCTCCTCGACACCTGCGCCACCCTCGCGCAGGCGCAAGGCTTCCTCGACGCCGTACTCGTCCATCCCGTCGATCACGAGGGTCGTTCCCTCAAGGTCCACGTTCTGGGCATTGATCTTGACGCGGGCTTCCGCGTCGGGGACTTGACGAACAAGGGTCAGAATCTTCATGGCTCCTCCAGAAGTCGGGCGGCCGCGGCGAGCCATCACGCCGCAGGCCCGGTCCTTCAGCATGACAAATTGAACTCGGTTCAAGTTTAGCAGGTGCCGCAAATCCTGTCACTCGGTGGCATACGGCCCACGCCTGACGGGAAGCTGTCCTGTTCATAAAGCTGTCGTAAATCTCATAAAGTCAGAGGCTCATCTTGGTGAGTCAGGCTACGAATCGATATGAAGAAGCTGCTTGTTCTGACCCTCAGCGCGGGCCTCGCCACGGCGGGCGCGCAAACCGTGAACACCATTCCCGCCACCCCCGTCAGCACCGGCCTGAGCGGGGTCGAGCTGGGCTTGACCGGCGGCTACGCGGGCGGCCTCAGCGGTGAGCTGTTTGTCCACGCGCCCAACGTGGCCGGTCCCTTCGGCGTGAAGGCAGGCATCAGCCTGACCCGCCCCAGCGACTCGATCAACGACAACAGCGCCGTTGACCCCAGCGGCGTGCTGTTCCCCAGCACCCTGACCTTTGGGGAGGCCAAGCAGCAGGGGCTGGCGACCGAATCCGGCAGCCGCACCGTGGTGAGCCTGGACGGCACCTACGGCCTGGGCGAGGTGACGCCGGGCGTGGGCACCACCGTGTATGCCGGTGGCCGCTACGGCATGTTCCGCAGCACCGCCGACTTCGGGAACAGCGGCAGCCGCAGCTACTCCAGCAGCGCCTTCGGCATCGGCGCGGGCGTGATGGTCAGCTACGCCCTCACCGGCAACCTCAGCCTGGTGGGCGACCTGGGCATCGACCAGTTCTTCGGCTCCTCGATCACGGTCAGCAGCAGCAACGGCAACGTGGATACCTTCAACTCCAGCGACGCCGGCTACAACGACGTGAACAGCCAGTTCGTCCGCCCCGGCACGGTCTTCAAGGCCCGTGTCGGTATCAAGACGAGCTTCTGAGCACAGCAGCAGGACCAGCCCTCACTCCTCGCGGGTGGGGGCTTTTTTCTGCCCGTCCAGCAGCGCCTGAAGCTGCGCGAAGGCGGCTACGACGCGGGGAAAGCCCAGGTAGGGCACGCACAGCAGCAGGGTTTCGCGCACCTCCTGCTCGCTGGCCCCGGCCCGCAGCGCCCCGCGCAGGTGGGTGCGCAGTTCGTCCGGGCTGCCCAGCGACACCAGCAGGGCGCAGGCGATCAGTTCCTTGCTGCGGAGGTCCAGGCCGGGGCGCTCGTACACCGTGTCATAGGCAAAATCGCGCACATAGCGCATCAAGTCGGGGTCCAGGGCCGCGAGGCGCTCCAGGATGCGCCCTTCCTGCTGGCCGAAAATCTGTTGGCGGGCCGGGGTCGGGGCGGTGTCGTCGGTCATGCCGCGAAGCGTAGCAGGCCCACCCCCGCGCGGAGGGTAGGCCCAGGGACGCGGACGCTTATTTTTATTTCTTGAGGGCCTTGATCACGGCGGCGGTCAGGTCGGTGGCCGGGCTGTTGGCGTACACGACCAGATTGGTCTGCGCGGCCACGCGGCGGTCCATCACCACGCTGTAGCCGTTGGCCTTGGCGACGCTCGCCACCGCCGAATTGATGCGGGAGGCCAGCGGCTTGAACTCGGTGGCCAGGCGCTGCTGGTAGCCCTTCTGCGCGCTCACGAAGCTCTGCTGGGCCTTCTGGAGGGCCTGAAGGTCGGCGTTGCTGCGCGTGCTGGCCGCACGGGTGGCGAGTTTCCGGATGCTGTCCTGCTTGGCCTTCAGGTCGTTGTCGACCTTCTTGCTGAGGGTGAGGTAGGCGCTGTTGCCGGGCAGGGCCGTCACAGCCTGCTGCACGTCCACGAAGCCCACGCGGCGGCCCTTTTGCTGGGCATGCGGGACGGTGGCCAGCAGCGCCAGCGGCAGGAGCAGAAAGGCTTTTCTCATGGGTTCTCCTTTCCCGGCCGACCGGGAGACGGGCGGCGGGAGGACAGGGGGCGGGTCAAGGCAAGACCCCCGCGCGGGGCGGGGGCCGTCAGCTCAGCGGCCGCTCGCGCTCAGGGCTTGAGGGCCTTGAGCGCGGCGTCGGTCAGGTCGGTGGTGCCATCGGCGTAGACCACCAGGCCCTGCGCAGCCACGGCGCGGTCCATCACGATGCTGTAACCGTTGGCCTTGGCGGCGCTGCTGATGGCCGTGTCCACGGCCTTCTCGACCGCGTCGACCTTGGGCTGCATCTGCGTGTCGAAGGCCTTGGCCTTGGCCTGCGCCGTGCTGATCAGCTGGGTGCGCTTGTCCTTGTCTGCAGCGGTCGCCGCAGTGCCCTTGGCGTCGATTTCCCTGATCTGCTTGTCCAGCGCGCCCAGTTCGTTGTTGGCCTGGGTCTGGATGGCCTTGATGTCCTTATCGTTGGGGTGGGCGGCCAGCACCTTCTGCACGTCCACGAAGCCGATCTTCTGGGGGGTGGTCTGGGCGTGCGGAGCCAGGCTCCCCAGGCCGAACGCGGCCACGAGGGCGATGGGGGCGAGCGCCTTGGCGTTCATCTTCATGCCGCGCACGCTAGCACGGTCTTTTCTGAGCCGAATGAATCCTTTCACAGTTCGCTCACACGCGCCGTCAGCCGGAGGTCAGATGCGGGAGAGCAGCGGCACGGTAAGCTGAGAGCCATGCTCGTCAGCGACTGGATGACCCCGGATCCCATCACCGTCACACCCGAAACGCCCGTCATGGACGCCCTGCGGATTCTGAAGGAGCGGGGCTTCCGCCGCCTGCCGGTGATGGAGGGGGAGCGGCTGGTGGGCATCACCACCCGCAAGGACCTCAAGGACGCCATGCCCAGCAAGGCCACCACCCTGAGCGTCTGGGAGTTGAACTACCTGCTGAGCAAGCTGACCGTCAGCGAGATGATGGCCCGGCCCGTGATCACCGCGCACGAGGACGAGTACATGGAAGACGCCGCGCTGCGGATGCAGGAACACGGCGTGGGCGGCCTGCCGGTGCTGAACGACGCCGGGCGGATGACGGGCATCATCACCATCACCGACGTGCTGCGCGCCTTTATCGACATCATGGGCCTGAAGGAGGGCGGCACGCGCCTGACGCTGGACATGCCCGACACCCCCGGCAGCCTCGCCCGCGCCGCCAGCGCCGCCCAGCCCAGCAACATCATCAGCGTGGCGACCTACGGCCACCATGCCCAGGGCGAAACCCCCCGCCGCCGCTTCGTGATGCGCGTGACCGGCCAGGACGCGCGGGACGCCCGCGAGCGTGCCCAGGCCGCGGGCATCGACGTGCTGGACTGAGGGTGTGGGAGGCGGGAGCACTGAGCTGTGAGCCGTGAGCTATGAAGAGGCAGGCGGCCTGTAGCTCCCCTTGACGGGGGTCTAGAAGTCGAGGGGTCGAGGTTCGCCGTGTTCCTTTCTCGACCCCTCGACTTCTGGACTTCTCGACGCCCAGGCACCGCCTCCCCTACCCCATAGCTCCATGCTGCCAGTGGGGTTCCCTCACAGGCTCAGTTGCACGATCAGGCGCTCCAGCGTCACGGCGGGGTCGAGGCCGCGCTTCATGGCGAGGTCGGCGTCGAGGATGCGGGCGAGGTGGGCGCGAATCTTGCTCTCGCTCAGGCGGCGCGCGACCTCCAGGGCCTTTTTGGCGGGGTAGGGCTTGATGCCGAGGCGCTGGGCGGCCTGGGCCTCGGTGACGCGGCCCTCCTCCTGGGTCAGGGCCAGGCAGCGGGCGACCAGGCTGTACTGCCACACCACCGCGCCCATCAGCTTGAAGGGGTCCTCACCATTCTCCAGCAATCGGCGCAGTTGCGTGACGGCCTCGCCGGGCCGCCCGGTGGTCGCCGCCCCCAGCATGGCAAAGGAATCGCCCGGCGGCTCGCGCCCCACCACCTGCCGCACCCGCTCGGCGGTCAGGGGCGGGTCGAGCAGGGTCAGCTTGTTCAGTTCCCCGGCGATGCCGGTCAGGTCGGGGCCGAAGACCTCCGCGAGGTAGAGGGCGGCCTCCCGGTCCAGCTTCAGGCCGGTCTTTCTGGCCCGCTGCGCCACCCAGCCGGCCACGTCCCCGGTCTTCTGTGGGGCGGGCGAGGGGTGATGTTCGCCGCGTGAGTCGTACAGCTTGAGGCGCGTGGCGGGCGGCGTCTCGTCCAGCACGGCCACCGTGACCGGGGCTGAGGCGAGCAGCTCCAGCAGCGCCTTCTCGGGCTTCACGCCCGCGAGGTCCACCACCACGCCCCCGTCCCCGAACAGGCTGGGGGCCAGCAGCGGCCCCACGCTCTCGGCACTGACCTCCTCGCCCGCGAGCCGGGGCAGGTCGCGCACGTTCAGGCCACGCGCGGCGAGGGTGTCGCGCAGCGTCTCCTCGGCCAGAAAACGGTTGCCGCTGAAGGCGATCAGGGGCATGCGGCCTCCCGGTCGGGCGCGTCCGGGCCGGGGTCCAGCAGGCCCGGCACCTCCAGCCCCAGGGCACAGGCCGCGTCGGTCAGCGCCGCATACATCTCGGCGGCGGTCTGCGGGCGGTCCTGCGGGTCGCGGGACAGGGCCGCGTGCAGGAGGGGATGCAGTTCGGCGGGGCCGGGCAGGGGCGCACACTGCGGCGAGAGGCCGACCAGCCACCCCAGCGCGTCCTCGTGGGGGGGATGGCCGGCCAGGGCATCGAACAGCAGGACGCCGACCGAATAGAGGTCGCTGCGCCCGTCGCCGCGCACGCCCCGGAACTGCTCGGGGGCCATGAAGTGCGGCGTGCCCAGGCGCGTGCCGCTGTGAACGTCCTGCGGCAACGCCCGTGAATGGCTCATGCCGAAATCCACCAGTCGAACGTGCTCCCCACGCACGTCGCCCCCGGCCAGCAGCACGTTCTCCGGCTTGAGGTCATGGTGGGTGACACCCCGCTCGTGCAGGTGGGCCACCGCCCGCAGCAGGCCCGCCGCCACGTCCACCCCCTCGGCGGGAGTCAGGGGGCCAGCCTCGATCCGCTCGCGCAGGGTGATGCCGGGGACGAGCGGAAAGATCAGGCGGCCCGCCTCCCGTGCCAGCAGCGACACGACCAGCGGATGCTTCAGGCTCGCGGCAATCTGCCCCTCGTGGTCAAAGCGCAGGGCGGTCTGCGGGTCGTCGGTGAGCAGCGTCTTGATGAAGACCGGCTGGCCGCACCACTCGCCCACCTCGCTCTGGATGCCGCTGCGAACGGCCAGCACCCGCGGGTTCCCGGGAACCTGGGCATCCAGCAGAGACGGGTCAGGAACCTGGGGCACGCGGCCCATTCTACGGGGCCGGGCCGGGCGACCTGCTCCGGGGGCCACAATAGACTTTGTGCAAAAGGCAGCCCCGCGTCTTCCGGACCGGGGAGTCAGCCGGAAGGTGCGGGGCCGGGAGGGGCGCGGCGCTCAGTTCACGCGCAGGCTGTCGGCAAAGGTGCGGATCAGGGCCTCGTTGCGGCTGTAGTCCTTCACGTTCCCGGCGATGGTCACGACCAGGATGCGACCCAGCGCGCTGGTCATCAGCAGCTCGCGGCGCAGGTCGTCGCCCTGGCCGGGCGTGGTGAACACGAACTGTGCCCAGGGCGTGTTGCCGATCTGGACCAGACTGGCCTTGAGGGTCTTGATGTTGGGTACCTGGGCGCGGATCACGGCGGGAAACTGCGCCACCAGATCATTGACCTGATTCGGGGCCAGCTTGCCCTCGCGCCACTCGAAGGCGACCGTCACCTTGCGGTCCTCGGTCAGAAACACCGCGTCCGGGCGGCCCGCCGCCGAGGGGAACGCCTTGGTGATGCCGGCGTCGGTCAGCGTCAGCAGGCGCGCATTGGGTTCGAGAATCACCGGGATGGTCGGCAGCTTGACGGGCACGGCCAGGGCCGCGCCGGACAGCACCGCCGCCGCCAGGGTGAGCATCACTTTCTTCATCCCCCCCACCCTACCTGCCCGCCCCCGGCCCAGCCATGAAGGGCGGGTGAGGAGTGTGCGAGAAGAAGTCATCTGGGGGTCAGCCAGGGCCGCGGGGGCAGGTGATGCAGCCGCCCTTTTCCCTGATGCCGGGCTGATGAAGCTTTTCTAAAGTTCAGCGCGTGACTGCACCGTCGATGGCCCCCTGCCTGCTGCGCCGTACCCGCCGCATTTCCGGGCTCCTGACCCTGGGGGCTGCTATGGTCCTGCCCCCCGCGGGCCAGGCGGTGGGCATCGAGGGTCATATCCGCAACCTCGTGCCCATCGAGCGGCATCTGGGCCAGGACCGGGTCCTGGTACTGCTCACGAATCTGGCAGGGGGCCGCATCATCGGCATCGGCCGGCTGCAAGGGGCGGACTTCAGCATCGCTATTCCCGAATCGTTCCGGCCTCCGGTCACGCCTGCCCGGCTGTGCCCAGGTGTGCGCAGCGTGCCCAGCGAACCCCGCACCTACGCCGCCGACGCGCTGATGGTCTACCAGGCAGGCCGCAACACCGCCACCTTCCTGACCCAGGCGGACCATCCGACCGACCCCACCCGCCGCGCGCAGTGGCTCTACAGCGACCGCGCCGCCACCCTGCGTGGCCGCTGCACGGGCCTGAGCACCGAGTACGACCTGACCCTGCGGGCGGGCTGGAACGCCGTGATGACCGTCAGCGAGCCGGGGCGCTTTCTGGTCCGCAACGCCACGCCAGGACTGCCCTACTGGGCAGAGAGGAACGTGCTGCGGAACGTCCGCACGCTCTTCCCCGCCGTGTTCGACGGCCAGTGAGGGGAGGCCAGCGAGGACAGGCCCGAACCGCCGCCGCGCTCACCCCGCTACCATGCCCCCATGACCGAGACGGACCTGACCTTTCCCCGGGGCTTCCGCGCCGCCGCGCTGGCGGCGGGCATCAAACCCAGCGGCCGAACCGACCTGAGCTGCGTGGCGAGTGACGCGGAGTGCGCCTGGGCCTTTGCGGGAACGCGCAGCACCACGGCCGCCGCCTGCGTGACCCGCAACCGCGAGGTGTATGCGCGGGGCGGGCCGGTGCGGGCACTCGTCGTGAACGCGGGAAACGCGAACGCGGCGACCGGGGCGCAGGGGGCGCGGGACAACGCCGCCATCGCGGACGCCCTGGGCAGCGTGCTGAACGTGGACGCGGGGGCCGTCCTGACTGCCAGCACCGGCATCATCGGGCACCTGCTGCCGATGGACCGGGTGCTGGGCGGTGTGGAACACCTGCCGGACGGGCTGAGCCGGGAAGCCGCCCCCTTCGCCGCTGCCATCATGACCACCGACACGCGCCCCAAGACCGCGGAAGCGACCCTCAGCACCGGCGCGCGCATCGTGGGCACCGCCAAGGGCAGCGGCATGATTCACCCCGACATGGCGACGATGTTCGCCTTCGCCTTCAGCGACGCGGGGGTGGACCAGGCGGCGCTGCGGGCAGCCTTTCCCGGCATCGTGGCCCGGACCTTCAACGCGGTCACGGTGGACGGCGACACCAGCACCAACGACATGGCCATGGTCCTGGCGAACGGGCGGGCGGGCGAGGTGGACCTCGCGGAGTTCCTGGCCGCGCTGGAGGGCGTGATGCGCGACCTGGCCCGCCAGATTGCCGCCGACGGCGAGGGCGCGACCAAGCTGCTCACCGTGCGGGTCACGGGGGCGCGGAGTGAGGCCGAGGCGCTGGCCGCCGCGCGCACCTGCTGCGTCAGCCCGCTGCTCAAGAGCGCCGTGCACGGCAACGACCCCAACTGGGGCCGCGTCATCATGGCGGTGGGACGCAGCGGGGCCGCCGTGAACGTCGAGGGGATGAGGGTGACGGTGCAGGGCACGCCCGTCTTTGCCGGCAAGCCCCTCCCCTATGACGCCGCGCGGGTGAGCGACAGCATGAACGCGCCCGAGGTCGTCTTCGAGGTGGACCTGGGGGCCGGGGACGCGGCGGGCGAGGCCTGGGGCTGCGACCTGAGCGCCGAGTACGTGAGCATCAACGCGGACTACACGACCTGAGCGAAGTGGCCCCGTGCGGCGGCCTTGAGCGTTTCCTGAAGATGCGGCTGCGGGACAGGGGTGGGGGTACGGTGCAGGCATGACACGCGCCGCTGCCACGTCCCCGCTGCCCCCCTCGGCGCTGCCCCGCCCGCTGGACTTCTCGCTGACCTCCAACCGCTTTGCCGCGGCGGGGCCGGGGTCAGCGTGCTGGCCGCGCGGCTGTCCGGGCGGGCCTGGGGGGCGGCGCTGGGGGTGGGGGCGGCGGGCTTCCTGGCCTGGTCGACGGCGCGGGAACTCGACCCGGACCACCCCGACACCGCGAACGCCGCGCTTCCTCTCGCGGCGCTGGCGGCCCTGCTGGGGGGCGAGCCGGACCTGCGGGCCGAATTCGCGGTGCTGAGCGGCCTGCGGTTGCTGTCGGCCACGGTCGGCCCCCCGCCCAGCCCCCTCGACGTGGCGGCGCTCGCCGGACAGGCGGCCCTGGCCGCGCGGGCGGGAGAGCGGGTTGCGGCGCTGGTGCCCGGTGCGGCGCTGGCCCTGTCGGCACAGCAGGCCGACGGGGTGCAGGCCTCGTGGCCCGCGGCGGGCCTCGCGGGCGCGGCGGCCCTGCTCCCGGCGGGCCAGCGCGGTCAGGGCCGCAGTCTCCCGGCGGACCTGCTCGCCCTCGCGGCGCTGGGCCTCGTGGGCGTGCTGCTGGCCCCGGAGGAGGTGCGCAGCCGCAGCGACGACGCGAGCAGGCGTGTGTCTGCCGAGCGCGTGCGCCTTGCGCGGCTGCTGGCTGCCGGGACCCTGGGGGCCGGGCTGCTGGGGCGGCAGACGCGCTCCCTCACCTCGCTGGCCGCCGCCGCGCTCAGCGTGGGCCTGCGCCGGGTGCTGAACCGCGGGAAGTAGGGGGCTGCTCTCATCTCCCCACTGCCAACCGCAGCCTTTCCCGCCCTCTTCCCGCCCGGCGCGGCGTAGCGTGTAGCTCGTGAATGGATGGGACGTGGGGGGGCTGGCCTGGCGGGGGTTGACACGCCGGCCCGTCAGGACGCTGCTGACGGCGCTGGGCATCACGGTGGCGGTGGCGAGCATGGTCGTGTTTCTCTCGCTGGGCGAGGGGATTCGCAAGGTCTTCACGGCGGAACTGGGGGGCATCGGCCCGGACGTGCAGGTGAGCCTGAGCGGCTTCAATCAGGGCTTCGCGCCGCAGCCCAACCTGCCCGAGTCGGTGGTGGGCGACATCCGCAGGCTCGCGCCGGACCTGGACATCACCGCCGTGACCCCGGTGGTGATGTCGGTGCGCGGCAGCCTGGACGTTTCGCAGAGCGCGGTGCTGTACGGCCTCCCCGCGGCGCAGGGCGTGGGGGCCGTCTTTCCCCGGACGCGGGCGGCGGCGGGCCGCACCCTGGGCGCGGCGGACGAGGGCCAGGGCGTGGCCGTCATCGGGGCCAAGGCCGCCGCGAACCTGCACCTGGGTCTCGGCTCCACGCTGAACCTCAACCGCCGCCACCGGGTGAAGGTGGTCGGGGTGCTGGCCCCCGCCTCTGGCCTGGTGGACAACTTCATCTTTCTGCCGCTGGGCACCCTGCAACGGGCGGAGGGGGCCGAGGGCCGGGTGTCGCTGGTGGCGCTGAAGCTGGCCGACCCCAGGAACGCCAGAACAGTCGCGGAGACGCTCTCAAAGCGGCTGAACCTGGAGGCGCAGACGCAGTCGGACTTCCTGTCCTTCGTGGACCGCGCCCTGCGCATCAGCGACGCCGTGCGCTTCGGCATCAGCCTGATTGCCCTGATCGTGGGCGGGCTGGCCGTCGCCAACACGGTGATGATGGGCGTGTTCGAGCGCACCCGCGAGTTCGGCACCCTGCGGGCCATCGGGGCGCGGCCCGGCTTCGTGCGGGCGCTGGTGCTGACCGAATCGCTGCTGCTGGCGCTGGCGGGCGGGCTGGGCGGCCTGCTGCTGGGGCTGGGCGGCATCGCGGCGGTGAATGCCTACACGCAGCACCTCGCGGGCATCGACGCGGCGGCCCTCACCCCCCGCCTCACGCTGCTGGCGCTGGGCATCAGCCTGCTGCTGGGGCTGGTGTCCGGCCTGCTCCCGGCCCGCAGCGCCAGCCGCCTGAGCATCACCGAAGCCCTGGGGCGGGTCTGATGACCGGCCCGCTACCAAACGGCACCTCCTTCCTTCAGGTCGAGGACCTCTCGCGCATCTATCCCAGCGGGGAAGGCATCGTCACGGCGCTTTCTCCCTTCACCCACCGCTTTCCAGCGGGCCTGACGGCGGTGGTCGGCCCGTCGGGCAGCGGCAAGAGCACGCTGCTGAACCTGCTGGCGGGCTTCGACCGCCCGACCACCGGCCGCGTGCTGGCGGGCGACACCGACCTGCACCGGCTGTCGGAGGCGGGCCGCGCCGACTTCCGGCTGGCAAACTACGGCTTCGTGTTCCAGAACCACAACCTCGTCACGATTCTGACCGCGCTGGAAAACGTGGAGTTCCCGCTCACGCTGGCCGGGCTGCCCCGCCGGGAGCGGCGCGAACGGGCGCTGGCCCTGCTGGAGGAGGTGGGGCTGGGTGCACGGGCCTCACACCTGCCCGCCCAACTCTCGGGCGGCGAGGCGCAGCGGGTCGCCATCGCCCGCGCTCTGGCCCACAATCCGCGCGTGCTGCTGGCCGACGAGCCGACCGGCAACCTCGACTCGCACACCGGGGAGCGGGTGCTGGCCCTCCTCACCGCCCAGGCGCGTGAAGGCCGCACGGTGGTCCTGATTACCCACGACCGCGAGGTGGCGGCGCTGGCCGACCACACGCTCCGCGTCCGCGACGGCGTGGTGACGGTGGAGGAGTAAGGAAAGGCCCAGAAAGGCCGTTCAACCTTTCTGGGCCTTCCGGGCCGAATGGGGAACGCCGCTTCAGGCGCTCAGTTCCGCCCGATGTTCGCCTGGGCGTCGCGCAGCCACAGGGTGCGGCCCCGGCTGTCCTTGAGGCTCACCACGACCTGCACGCCCTCGCCGGGGCGCAGGCCACGTGCCATGCCGCTCCCGCTGCCCTGAAGGCAGGCATCGGCACCGCAGCTCTGGCGGTCGCTGCGGGTGGCGGCAGCGTTCCAGACGCCGTCTTCAGTGACCAGATACACGCCCGTCACCGTCAGCGGCGGCAGGGGCGCGCGGCTGGCCTGCACCAGCACCTTCACGTTCAGCGCGTTGCCGTCCAGGGTGGAGGTGGCTGTGGCCCGCAGGCTGCGGCCCGTGACCTGAAGGGCGGTGGGGGCGGCCAGCAGGTCCCCCGCCGTGGGCGCGGGCAGCCCGGCCAGACTGCCGCAGGCGCTCAGCAGCGCGGCGGCCAGGGGCAGGAGCCAGAACCTTCTCATCCCCCACAGAATAGTCGAAAAACCGCCGGGCGAGGGCGGCTTTTCTCACAAAGCTCAGGATTGGGTGTCGGAGTGGCTTACCAGTCGAGGTCGGGGGCTGTCACCACGCGGTCGGCGGGCTGGTCGGTCAGCAGGGTGTAGGTGAGGGTGTAGGTGCCAGGAATCACCCGCGCCAGGATGATGGTGTCGCCGTCGGCACGGGCGTTGACTCCGGCAAGGCTGGGACCCTGCACGTTCAGGGGGCCGCGCACGGCCGAGGTGCTGCCGCCCGCAGGCAGCGGGTCGAGCAGGCGCACGTTTTCCAGCGTGCTGTCCACTGTGAAGGTGAGGGTGACGGTGTAGCCCTGGGCGGCCGGTTCCACACTCTTGCCCAGCGTGGCGCGCGCGCCGCCCTGCACGGTGCGGGTCACGTTCGCGCCGCCCGGATTGCGCACGCGGGCCTGCCCGGTGGTCCGCAGGTCGATGGGGTCGAGGACGGCCTCGGCGGTGTCGCTGCGGCACACGCGCACCGGCACCTTCAGCCGCAGGGGTGTGCCGCCGCTGTACTCGCCGGGCACCTCCAGCGGGTAGTCGCTGGTCCACCCGGCCGGCAGGTTGAGCTTCAGCCGCGCGGGCAGGCGGTACGGAAAATCGGTCTTGGCGGTGGCGGTGAGCTGCGTCACGTCGCAGGCGTTCAGGATGTCGGGGGCCGTCACCAGGCTGAGTTCGGTCTGCACGCGGTACTCGATGGTGACCTTGCCCGTGCCGGCGTCGGGCACCCGGCCCGGCAGCGGCGGCGCGAAGGTGCTGCCCGGAATGGCCGAGGGCGTGACCGGGTAGTCGCCGGGGGCCAGCGGCAGCGTGCCCGGCGTGGTGAGGGTGCGGCCCGCCACCTCGAAGGGAATCCCAGTCAGCGGCAGGCGCTGGTCGCCGTAGACCGCCACCGCCTCCACCGTGAGCTGCCCCTCGGGAGGCCGCGCCACGAAGCGAATCTTGTTGAAGCCGGGCTGATAGCGGACCTCGGTGGGCGAGACGATGTTGCCGGTGCCCGTGAGGATGCTGCTGCTGACCGGCACGTACCCGCCCGGCAGCGCGGGCCGCACCACGCTGTCCCCGACCAGGGTGTAGCTCGCGCCGGGAATGGGGCGACCCTGGGGGTCCACTACGTCCACCAGCAGCTGGTTCGTCAGCTTCACGTTGCCGGGCGGGGTGAAGCCGCCCACCCGCGCGGTGATGGGCTGGTCGTTCAGCCGGAACGAGTAGCGGATGGCGTTGGAATACTGCCGGGTCGTGGGCAGCACGCGGATAAAGACCTGCCACTCCCCGACCTGCTCCGGGGTGAGGGTGAAGCGGTCGGTGGCCGACTTGCCGTTGTCGCTGGTGGTGAGGTTCACGCGCTTGCCGCCCGGCTGCACCACCCAGGTCTCGGCCTCCTGGGGGCCGTCCACGTCGTAGTTCAGGACGGCGAGCGTCTTGCCCACCCACTCGGCGGGCACATTCAGGCGGGCGGCCAGCAGGGGCGTCTGCTCGGTGTCGCGGGCGTTGACGGAAAAGTCGCTCGTCTCCAGCACGAAGGGGGCCGCCGTCCGCAGCGCGAACGAGTTCTTGCCGTCACCCCGGCTGGTCACCTTGAGGGTATAGGTGCCGGCGGGCAGCCCTCCCGCGAAGAGGCTTTCCCAGGTGTGTTCGCGGTTGGCCGAAAAGCGCCGCTCCGCGACCGTGCCCCCCGGCCCGACCAGGGTGAAGGTCGTCTCGAACGGCTCGTTCTTCTTGTACAGCTCGTCCCCGAAGTACCCCTCACCCCGCCGCCCGTCCACGTAGTCCGCGAGGTTGAAGGTGGGGCTGTAGACCTCCAGCCCCAGGGGCTTGCCGGCATCCTGCGGTGAGACGCGAATCACGTAGGTTTCCTGGGCCTGCGGCCACTTCTCCCCCACCGACACGAGGGGCAGGATGCCGCCCGTCTGCGCCAGGGCGGGCGCTCCCGCCAGGGCGGCCAGCAGCAGCGCGGCGCGGGTCAGTCCGGCGCGGGAGGGAACCGGCAGGGGGAGGAAGGCAGGTCGCGTGTTCACTGCCCGTCAGGATACACGGGCCTCCCGCGCCGCAGTTCCGCGCGTCAGGCAGGCCCACCAGACAGGCCCAGTGCCAGACCGTCTCAGCCGCTACCATGCGGGGCGATGTTGGCACGCGCGCAGGCCCTGATTTCCGAGTCCGCCCTGCGGGGCAACCTCACGGCCCTGGCCCGGCGGGCGGAGGCCAGGCTGCTGCTGCCCGTCAAGGCGAATGCCTACGGCCACGGCATGGAGGCCGTGACCCGCCTGGCGGCCCCCCACCCCGACGTGTGGGGCTTCGCGGTCGCCATGCCGCGCGAGGCCGCCGCCCTCGCCGCCCTGAACCCCGGCAAACCCATCCTGCTGCTCACGCCACCCACCCCGGAGGAGGTGCGCCCGCTGGCCGACCTGGGCGTGCGCCTGCCCGTCGCGTCGGTCGCGGAGGCGGATGCCCTGCCGCCCCACGCCCGCGCGCACCTGAAGGTGGACACCGGCATGAACCGCCTGGGGGCGCGGCCCGAGGAGGCCATAGGCATCGGCCAGCGCCTGGCCGAGCGGGGGCTGCTGGAGGGGGCCTACACCCACTTCGCCACCGCCGACGAGCCGGACCTGAGCTTTGCCCACGAGCAGTTCGCCCGCTTTCAGACGGTCCTCGCCGCCCTGCCCCCGGTGCTGGCCCACGCGGCCAACGGCGGCGGCGTCCTCAGCCTGGGTCCCCTCCCCGGCATGAGCCTGGCGCGGCCCGGCCTCGCCGCCTACGGCTTCGCGCCCTCGCATCTGCGCGGCGTGGCCCCCCTTACCCCGGTGATGACCCTTCAGGCCCGCGTGACCCACGTCCACACCGTCCACCCCGGCGAGACGGTGAGCTACGGCGGGCTGTGGCGGGCCGGGCGCGAGACGCTGGTCGCCACTGTCGGCATCGGTTACGCCGACGGCTACCCCCGCAACGCCACCGGCAGCGCCCACGTCCTGATCCAGGGCGAGCGCCGCCCGGTCCTGGGCCGCATCTGCATGGACCAGATGATGGTGGACGTGACCGGCCTGAAGGTCCGCGTAGGCGACTGGGCCGAGGTCTGGGGACCGGGCAGCCTCACCGTGACGGACGCGGCGGCCTGGGGCGGCACGATTGAATACGAGGTCCTGACCGGGCTGGGCGCGAGGGTAGAGCGGGTGGCAGTGGGGTGAGGGAGCCAGCGCTGAGCGGGAGGCAAGAACTTGCACCTTAACAAGCAAAAGCTCCCGCCCTCCCTGCTTTTTCAACTTTGGAGCCGCCACCCAAGTCCCACCCTTCAAGCAGACGGGCATGGAAGAGGAGCCGTTCGGGCCGCAAGGCCCGAGGCCGCCCGGCGGGCTGGGCCTGGCGACCAGCGGGAAACCGGGGCAAAGCCTGGCAACCCTTCCAACGCAAGGAACCCCCTTGCCCAGCGCAGCGCCGCTCCCCCCTGCCCCCCGGTGGGGGGTAGGGGGGCTGGGGGGGCGGGGGGAAGCTCGCTACAAGATGCCCTGCCCCAAAAACCCCACCTCACCCCGGAAATTCCACCCCACCCCGCGCTGCCTCCACACTCCCGAATCCCCCCACGAACAGCGCCACCCGCAACTCCCCGATAAACCGCGCCAACCACGCCTCCACCGCCCCCGCACTCTCCAGCGCCGGTTCCAGCAGGGGCCGGGCGACCGCGACGGCCTGCGCGCCCAGCGCCAGTGCACGGGCAGCCTCCAGCCCCGTGCGAATGCCCCCCGAGGCAATCAGGGGCACACCAGGCGCGGCGTGACGGGCCTCCACCAGCGCCCGCGCGGTCGGAAGGCCCACCTCACACAGGTCCGGCGCGCGAACCTCGCCGTACCGCACGAGCTGCTCCACCCGCGCCCAGCTCGTGCCCCCCGCCCCGGCCACATCCAGCGCCGCGAACCCCGCGCCCGCCACCGTCCGGATGGTCGCCGCGTCCAGCCCGTGCCCGACTTCCTTGAGGAGGACGGGGAAGGGCAGCGCCGACACCACCTCCGTCAGCCGCGCGGCCAGGCCCGACCAGCGCGTATCGCCCCCCGCCTGCATCGCCTCCTGAAGGGGGTTCACGTGGATGGCGAGGGCGTCGGCCCCCACTGCCCGCACCGCCCGCTCGGCCTCGGTGGGGCCGTAACCCAGGCCGAACTGCGCGGCCCCCAGATTCCCGACGAGCAGCACGTCGGGGGCCACGTCGCGCACCTGAAAGCTGGCGGCGGCGGCAGGATGCTCCAGCATCACCCGCTGCGAGCCGAGCATCATCCCCAGGCCCAGCCGCTGCGCGGCGGCAGCGAGGTTGCGGTTGATCAGTGCCGCGCGCTCCGCCCCGCCGGTCATCGCGCCAATCAGCACGGGGGCTTGCAGCATCCGGCCCAGGAACGGC
This sequence comes from Deinococcus carri, assembly GCF_039545055.1. NCBI lineage: Bacteria > Thermotogati > Deinococcota > Deinococci > Deinococcales > Deinococcaceae > Deinococcus > Deinococcus carri. The sequence continues at coordinate 385,937 of NZ_BAABRP010000001.1, read as the reverse complement.
GTGGAGAGGTCCACCGCTTCCAGGTCCAGGTCGGGCAGGGCGCGGTACGGCCAGGGCACCCGCTCCAGCCCAGTGGTGACGCGCGCGTACTGGCTCTCCGGGAGCAGGCAAGCTTCCAGATGGCGCAGCTTGCGCGCTCCCGTCTCGCTGAGGTTCGTCTCCCCGGTGCCGGTCACGCCCCAGCCTACCGCTTGCACCACTGGGCATTGACAGAATCCCGAACCCGAGCTACTATTCCTGAGCGCCGGAAGAACGCAGGTTCGCGAAAGCGCAAGAGGTAACGCAGGGTAGAGCAGTCTGGTAGCTCGTCGGGCTCATAACCCGGAGGTCGCAGGTTCAAATCCTGTCCCTGCAACCAAGTCCCCCACCGCAAGGTGGGGTTTTTTGTTGTGCTATGTGCGGCTCTGCACCCTCCCTTGGAGGCGAGAACGCAAAAGCTCTCGCCTCCCCTGTCTACACCCCACACCCGCCCGCTTCTTTTCTCCTGTGCCGCTTTCAGCGCATCCGGTCGCGTACTTCTTGCAGGGTGTCCTCGAAGGCGTCCTGAAAGTCGTCCTCCAGGTCAGTTGCGCGGATGAGTTCGTCCTGCAGGGTGGTGGACTGCTCGCGGGTCCAGCGGACGCGAGCCTGGCGGGCGCTGCTCACGTTGCCCTTGCCGGCGACGTGGCGGGCGGCATGGCGCAGCGCTTCGCGGGGGTCCTCGGTGGGGGCCACGACGCTGAGGTTGCGCAGGCCGCCGCGGTCGTTGACCAGGGAGCAGGTCACCTCGATACGCTGGCCCCGGCGGGCGAGAAACACCTGATCCACCCGCCACATGCTGGTCGCGCGGATGGGTTCGGGGGCGCTGCGCGGCGGGCGGCGGCGGGCCATGTCAGGCACTTCCCATCTCAGGCATGACCGTCCGGCGGGGGCGTCCAGTCGCGGGGCTGTTCCAGACCCAGCAGCACGCGGCCCACGCCCTCGGCCAGGGCTTCGAGTTCCAGCTCGCCCGGCACGATGATCACCGGGGCGATCCAGCTCAGGCGGCGCTCGATGCGGTCGACCACGGCGTCCCAGCGGGCCGCGCCGCCCGTGATCGCCAGCGCGTCCGGGCGTCCGGTCAGCGCCCCGCACTGCTCGCCAATCGCCTTGCACGCCTGATGCACGAAGGCGGCGACAGCGACCTGCACCTCGGGGTCCGTGACCTCGTGGCCCTCCATTTCCCGGAGGTTCGCCGTGCCAGTCAGGCCCAGGAAGCCGCTGCCCGCCGACAGCAGGCGCAGCAGCTCGGGTTGCGAATGCTCGGCCGCCAGCCGCAGCAGGGTGGTGGTGGGCAGCGGTCCGGCCTGTCTCGCCCCCAGCGGGCCGCCATCGGGGCCGGTGCCGGTGGTGTCGATGGCGCGGCCCCCGTCAAAGGCCGTGACGCTGGTGGTCGCCCCCAGGTGCGCCACCACCACGCGGGCATCCTGCAGGCGTTTGCCGACCTCGTGCGCGGCGCGGCGGGCCACCACGCGGGCATTCAGCGCGTGAAAGCGGGCCTCGCGCACCACGCCCTTCACCCCCGTCTCGCGCGCCTCGGGCAGCAGCTCGTTGACGCTCTGGGGGTCCACCACGAAGGCGGGTACCCCCCGCGCCTCCCCCACCCGCAGGGCCAGGGCACCGCCCAGCCCGTCGCGGCCCTCCTGAAGGGCATAGTGGGCCAGCTCCGGCGTGACCTGGTACGTGCCCGCCGCGACCCGGCCCAGCCAGCCCCCCCGCGCCACCACGGCGTCGGGCGAGGGCCAGTCGGCGCTGACGTGCAGAACGGCGCGGGTCAGGGTGTCCAGATCCTGCTCGCCGGGGGGGCCGTCGAGGGGCACCTCGGCACGGGTCAGGGTCACGCGCAACTGGCCGGGCAGGGCCGCGTTCTCGCTGGGTTGAATATCGGCGCAGGCGAGTTTGACGCTGCTCGATCCGGGATTGATCACGTGCGCGATCATGAACACCCCAGCCTAGCAGATGCGGCGGGATAAGCGTCCCGGCGAGTGAGAGAGCCATGAGGCGGGGGCAGGGGCACGTCCACCTCCCCCCTGCCCCCGCCTGCCTGCCTCAGCTCGGTTCGATCAGGCCGTAGTGCCCGTCACGGCGGCGGTACACCACACCGCAGCCGCCCGTGTCCATGTTCCGGAAGACGTAGAAGTCGTGGCCCAGCGCCTCCATCTGCGTGACGGCGTCCTCGGCACTCATGGGGCGCACGTCGAAGCGCTTGGTGCGGACAATCTCGGGGTGGAATTCGGTCACGTCCTCGTCCAGGCCGGCATTCACGTCCGCCTCGGCCAGGCCCGGTTCGGGCTGGGGCAGGGCCTCCTGGCGGTGGCGCATGTACCGGGTCTTGAACTTGCGAAGCTGGCGCTCCAGCACGTCCGAGGCGCGGTCGATGGCGGCGTACATGTCGGCGTGATGTTCCTCGGCGCGGATGATGCCGCTGGGCACATTGAGCTGCACCTCGACGCGGTTGCGCCGCCCGGCGTCCCGCACGTCGCGGTGGGTCAGCACCACGCGCGCGTCGGTAATCTGGTCGCTGAAGCGGTCCAGGCGCGTGAGCTTTTCCTCCACGTAATCGCGCATCGCATCGGTGACGTCCACGTTCCGGCCTGACAGCTTGTAGATATGCACGGCTTCACCTCTTTCCGTTTCTCCCGGAGGATTGCTTGCCCCGGGAGTTCACTCTAGGGTGGCCGTCAGGTAAAAGTCAGGCGAATCGGCCACAGCGAACCCTCACCGGGCGGGGTATGGTAGAGGAGTTGGGCCACTGGCCAAAAGCCGCCGCCCCACAAAAACGCCCACCCGCCGGGGTGGACGAAAAAGGTGTGATGGAAGCCCTGGTCAGCGCCGGTCGCGCACGCGGACAGGGATGGGCACCGGCTGGGGTTGGGGGGAACCTTTCAGCACCTCCCGCAGCCAGTCAACGAACTCGCGCAGGCCCTTCATGGCCCCAGTGTAGAGGGGCCGGGCCGGGGCAGATGCACCGAAGGTTACGAAGGCTTCACCGTTGGGCGGTTCCGGCCCCGGCGGGGGCGATGAGCGATGGGCCATGAGCTATGAACCAGCACCCGGAGGCACCTGCTTTTGCCTGAGCCATCCTTTTCATAGCTCATAGCTCACGGCTCACAGCTTCACTGCCCGAAGCGGCCCATCACGTCGCGGCTGATCACGAGGCGCTGCACCTCGTCGGTGCCCTCACCGATGCGGGTGAGGCGGTTGTCGCGCCAGTAGCGCTCGACCGGGTATTCCTTGATGTAGCCGTAACCGCCCAGAATCTGGATGGCGTCGTCGCAGGCCTGCACGCCGACGGTGGTGGCGAACAGCTTGGCTCGCGCGGCGGCGACCGTGAAGTTCTCACCCGCGTCCTTGAGGTCGGCGGCCTTGCGGAGCAGCAGGCGGGCGGCGTCGAGCTGCGTGTCCATGTCGGCCAGCTTGAAGCCGATGGCCTGGTTCATGGCGATGGGCTTTCCGAACTGCTCGCGCTCCATCGCGTACCGCGCCGCGAACTCGAAGGCCGCACGCCCCAGCCCCAGCCCCATCGCGCCGATACCGATGCGCCCGCCGTCCAGCACCCGCATCACGTCCTTGAAGGCGTTGCCGCGCTCACCCAGCAGCGCGTCGGCCGGGAGGTGGATGTCCTCGAAGATGAGCTGCGCCGTGTCGCTGGAGCGCAGGCCCAGCTTGTCCTCCTTGCGCCCGATGGAAAAGCCCTGCACCTCGTCGCGGTTGAAGACGAAGGCGCTGATGCCGTCGTTCTTACCCTTACCGGGGCGCGGGGCGTCGGTGCGGGCAAGGATGACGTAGGTACCGCCCACGCTGCCCTGCGTGATGAAGTTCTTGGAGCCGTTCAGAATCCAGCTTCCGTCCGGCTGCTCTGCGGCCCGCGACTGCATCCCGCCACTGTCGCTGCCGCTGCCGGGTTCGGTGAGGCCCCAGGCCCCCAGCTTCCGCGCGCTGGCGAGGTCGGGCAGGAACTTCGCTTTTTGCGCCTCGGTCCCCGCCAGGATGATGTGGCCCTGGCACAGCGAGTTGTGCGAGGCGACCGTGAGGCACAGGCTGCCGTCGTAGGCGGCGATTTCCTCGATGATCATGGCGAAGGTGGCGGTATCTAGCGCCGAGCCGCCGTACGCCTCGGGCGTCTGCGCGCCCATTACGCCCATCTCACCGAGTTCCCGCACGAGGTCGAAGGGAAACTCGCCGGTCTGGTCACGTTCGGCGGCACCGGGGGCCACCTTGTTCTTCAGGAAGCTCTGGAGGGCGGACAGGATGGTGCGCTGGTCGTCGGATACGGGGCGGACGAGGGTGCTGGTCATGGGGAGTACCTCCGGTACGCGGATGGCAGAAGGCGGATGGCCAATGGCTTAAAAGAGGGGGACTGAGCTGAGGGCAGAACCGGAAAGGGCAGGCAGAGAATGGGCGGCGAGGCTATTTCGCCTTCTGCTTTGTGCCATCTGCCTTCTGCCCCTCACACCTGAAACACGCCCACCTTGAGTTCTTCCTGCTGCGGGTTCTGCGCGCAGACTTCCAGGGCGCGAATCAGGCGCTCGCGGGTGTCGTTGGGGGGGATGATTTCGTCCACCCACAGGCGGGCGGCGGCGTAGCGGGGGTCGAGTTCGGTGTCGTACTTGGCCTTGACCTCGTCGTAGAGGCGCTGCAACTCCTCGTCGTCGGGTTCGTGGCCGCTGCGTTTGAGGGCGGCGAGCTGGATGTCGAGCAGGGTCTTGGCCGCCGCGCTGCCGCTCATCACGGCGTACTTGGCGCTGGGCCACGCGAAGAGGAAACGGGGGCCGTAGGCCTTGCCGTTCATGGCGTAGTTGCCCGCGCCGAAGGAGCCGCCCGTGATGATGGTGATCTTGGGGACCACACTGTTGCTGACGGCGTTCACCATCTTCGCGCCCCGGCGGATGATGCCTTCCTGCTCGGAGTCGCGGCCCACCATGAAGCCGGTCACGTCGGAGAGAAAGACCAGCGGCACGCCCGCCTGGTTCGCGTCGAGGATGAAGCGGGCGGCCTTGTCGGCGGAGTCGCCGTAGATCACGCCGCCGACCTCGATGCGGGTGCGCAGGCCGGGTTCGCCGCCCGACTTGAGCTTCTTCTTGATGACGGTGCGCTGGTTCGCCACGAAGCCCACCGGGTAGCCGCCCACCCGCGCGAAGCCGCACACGATGGTCTGACCGTATTCGGGCTTGAACTCATGGAAGCTGGGTTCTCCTTCCGGGCCGCCGTCCACCAGCGACGTGATCAGGTCACGCACGTCGTAGGTCTTGCTGCCGTCGAAGCTCACCAGTTCGGTGAGGTCGCGTTCGGGGGCGGCTCTCACCTCGGCCCGCCGTTTCGCCCAGGGCGCGACCTCGCCCTCCGCGTACATGCCGGCCAGGGCACGGACGCGCTTCAGGGCCGCCTCGTCGTCGGGTTCCTTGTAGTCCACGGTGCCGGCGATGGAGGCGTGCATGTCCGCGCCGCCCAGTTCTTCCGAGTCCACGACCTGCCCGATGGCGGCCTTGACCAGCGCCGGACCCGCCAGGTACAGCCCCGACCCCTCGGTCATGATCAGGGTGTCGCACATGACCGGCAGGTACGCGCCCCCCGCCACGCAGTTGCCCATGATGGCGGCGATCTGCGGAATCCCCCTCGCACTCATGCGGGCGTTCAGGTAAAAGACCCGCCCGAAGTCGTCCTGGTCGGGAAAAATCTCGTCCTGCATGGGCAGGTAGACGCCCGCCGAGTCCACCAGGTACACGACCGGCAGCCGGTTTTCGAGCGCGATGGTCTGCGCGCGAATCACCTTCTTGGCGGTGATGGGAAAAAAGGCCCCGGCCTTCACCGTGGCGTCGTTGGCGATGATCATCCAGGGGCGGCCCGCGACGCTGCCGATGCCGGTCACGGTGCCGCCCGACGGGCAACCGCCCACGTCCTCGTACATGCCGTACCCGGCGAAGGTCATCAGTTCGTCGAAAGGGGTGCCCTCATCCACCAGGCGGGCGATGCGCTCGCGGGCGGTCAGGCGGTTCTTGTCGTGCTGGCGCTGCTGGGCTTTCGGGCCGCCGCCGGCACGCACCTTCTGCTGGTCGGCGGCGAGGCGCGCGAGGGCGTCCGCCCAGGTGTCCTGGGCAGGGGCAGGCTGCGCCGGGGCGCGGGTATCAGGCTGGGTCATCTGCGGGAACAGTCTAACAAACGCCCGTTAGGAATGGCGAGACAGACAGGGCATTCACGTCCCCTTGCCCTTCTCCCGCCCCCGACCGGGAGGTCAGGTAGACTGGCAGGGTCAGCCTGCGTTCGCCTCAAGTTCTGCTTCTGCACTGGAGGAACCCCATGAAACAGGCCGTCTTCTCGCTCGCCTTCCTGCTGGCCGGTGCCGCCGCGGCGGCCGCCCCCGATGGCAAGGCCCTGTATACCAGCAACTGCGCCGGTTGCCATCAGGCGACGGGACAGGGTGTCCCCGGTGCCTTCCCACCGCTCGCGGGTCATGTGGGCGCGCTGCTGGCCGCTCCGGGGGGCCGGGCCTACCTCGAACACGTCGTCCTGTACGGCCTCCAGGGCAAGATCAGCGTGAAGGGGCAGACCTACAACGGGGTTATGCCCGCCTTCGGGAGGCTGAAGGACGCCGAGCTGGCCGCCCTCCTGAATTACGTCAGCACCAGTTGGGGCAACAGGTTCCCCAAGGGACAGAAACCCCTGACCCCCGCCGAACTCGCCAAGGTCCGCCAGGACAGGAAAACCGCCGCCCAGGTGAACACATTGCGGCCCAAGACGGTGAAGTGAGGGCCGGCCCTCACCGCTCCAGCTCACGCGCCAGGGCGGGCGGCAGCGTGGGCAACTCCGGGTAGACCACCCAGCCGGGGAAGAAGTAGGGCTTGTGCGGGCGGAGCTGGCCGTAGGGAGGTTCGGCCCGCATCCAGGGCGTGAGCTTGCGGTGGTCGCCGGGCGTGAAGACGGCGGCGTAACTCTGCATTCCCGGTCGCACCCGTTCCATCAGGTGAACAACCAGCAGCGGTGCACTCGCCCGGAAGGAGAGTGGGCGCGGCCTGCCCCTTGCGTCCTGAAAGCAGCGGGTGACGCTGGCCCGCACGCTGTCCACCCCGAAGTCGGCGGGAAGCTGGGCGCGGTTGGGGATGAGGTGCGGTTTTCTGGCCCAGTAACTCTGGGCCGCCGAGATGCCGCTGAAGCCGCTGCTGTAGCTCAGGAAGGAATCGGCCTGCATGCCCCGGCAATCCACCCGCACCGCGGGAAAGAAGGCGAACAGCAGCACCCCCGCCACCAGCAGCCAGGGGGCCGCCGGGCTGGTCGCCCGTGCCCCCTCCGGTGCCGACCGCGCCAGCCGCCGCAACAGCCACACGCATGCCAGGACCACGGCCAGCCCCAGGACGGCGGCGACCAGAGCCTGCGGCAGGCCCACCGGCAGCGGATTGTCGGGCGAGGTCACGAACGCGAACAGCGTCAGCACGCCCCCCGCCACGCCAGCCATCACGCCCGACAGGAGCAGCAGCAGCAACAGGCGGAGGAAGCCTGCCACCCCCCTCCCCCGGCCCGCCACCACGGAGAGCAACAGGGCCGCGCCCAGGACCGTCAGGAGCAGCGCGGGGGCAGCGATACCGTACAGAAACCACCCCAGCAGGTAGCCCAGCGGGAGGGCGAGCAGTACAGGCCACGGCGAACGGGCGGACATCCGGGCAGTGTAGGGGCCAGGGGTGACGCCGCCCTGAAGAAGTGCGCGGAGGCCAGCTTACGGCTCAGAGCTTCGGCCCCCTCACATCCCCAGCAAGAAGCGCCCCGTCTCCCGGTACAGCAGGTCCACCGCGTCCAGCGAATCGAAGGTGTGGCCCGCACCGGGGATGGCGACGGCATCGCAGCCCAGGGCCTGGGCATAGCGCACCCCCCACTCGGGTGGGCAGACCGTATCGACGTCCCCGTGGAAGACGCGGGCCACCCCGCCCCAGCGGGCGGCGGCCTCCAGCGGCCTGAGGCGCGGCAGCTCCAGCAAAAAAGCGCGTCCCAGCGGCCAGCCGCCGTGGTCGAGGATGACGGGCGGGGCGTACCCCCCACGCAGCAGCGGCAGCCACAGCTCGGGCAACGCGGGTGCCCACAGCGCGAGGCGGTGGGGCCGCACCTTTTCCGCCGCCAGCGCCGCGACCAGCCCGCCCAGGCTGAAGCCCAGCGCCATCACCCGCTCGGGGTCGAGCATGGGCAGGCCGCGCACGTAGTCGAAGGCGGCTTCCGCGTCCTCCACCTCCCGGCTCACCGTCATCTCGCTGAAGTCGCCCTCCGACTCGCCGCTGCCCCGGAAGTCGAAGCGCAGGCTCGCCACGCCGCGCGCCGCCAGATACCGCGAAAACAGCGGAAAGATGCGGTGCCCCTCCAGCCGGTTGCCGGTAAAGCCGTGCAGCATGATGACGCTGGGCCAGCCGGAAGAGGGTTTCTCGCCCTCGGGAACGTGCAACATGCCGTAGAGGCGCTGGCCGCTGACGGTGAACTGGGCGAACTGTTCCATGCGGGTGATGATGGCAGAAGGCAGATGGCAGATGGCCCGAAAAGCCATCCGCCTTCTGCCTTGAGCCATCCGCCCCTTACGGCGTCAGCCGGTGCCGGTCCCTCGGAAACGCCCGCGCATAGCGCACGTTGCTGATGCCCAGCAGCTTGGCGGTCAGGCGCTCGGCCCCGATGGCAAAGCCGCCGTGGGGGGGCATCCCGTACTTGAAGACCTCGGTGTAGCCCGCGAGCGAGTCGGGATTCAGTTTGTACTCCGCGATGGAGTCTTGCAGCATGGCGTACTCGTGGATGCGCTGGCCGCCCGAGGTGATCTCGATGCCCCGGAACAGCAGGTCGAAGCCGCGCGTGATGTCGGGGTTCAGGCTGCCGTCGGGGCGGTGGTCGGCGTGGGTGTAGAAGGGCCGGGCGGCGCGGGGGTACTTGGTGACGAACACGAAGTCGGTGCCTTCCGTCTCGGCGTAGTGCTGGCTGAGCAACCTCTCGGCTTCCGGGTCGAGGTCCTTGCCACCGACGGCGTGGCCGTACTTCTCGGTCACGAGCCGGCGGGCCTCCAGCAGCGTGATGCGGGGGATATGCGTCGAGACCTCGGGCAGTTCCGCACCGAAGAGGGCCAGCTCACTCTGGGTGCGTTCCCTCAGCCGGGCCATGATGGCCGCCAGGACGCGCGTTTCGAGGTCCATCACGTCCTCCTCGGACTCGATGAAGCCCATCTCCACGTCCAGCGAGAGGTACTCGTTGAGGTGGCGGGAGGTGGCGTGTTCCTCGGCGCGGTAGACCGGCGCGACCTCGAAGACGCGCTCGAAGACGCCCACCATGATCTGCTTGTAGAGCTGCGGACTCTGCGCGAGGTAGGCGGGCTGGCCGAAGTAGTCGATGGGAAAGAGGTTCGCGCCGCCCTCCGCCCCCGCCGACACGATTTTCGGCGTGCTGATTTCCGTGAAGCCCTCCTGCGTCAGGTGGTCGCGGAAGGCCGCCACCAGTTCGGCCTGCACCTTCAGCGCCGCGCGTTCCCTCAGGCCGCGCACCGTCACCACGCGGTAGTCCAGCAGCGTTTCGGGGTTCACATTCCATTCCATCTTGGGGATCTCGACGGGCGGCGGCTCCACGGCGGGGGACAGGACGCGCAGGCTTTCCACCTGCACCTCGAAGCCGCCGGGGGCCTTGGCATGGGCCTTGACCCGGCCCACGACCTCGATGCTGCTCTCGGGCAGGGGCAGGTCCAGCCCCGCGCCCACGCACTGCGCCACGCCGCTCACGTCGCGCAGCACCAGAAACTGCACGCCCCCCAGGTCGCGGCGGGCGTGCAGGAAGCCTTGCAGTTTCACGGTCTGCCCTTCAAACCGGGGCAGGTCGCGGGTCAGCGTTCGCTCAATTCGGGAGGTTGCGGCGGTGGTCACGGTCTGGGTCTCCTTTAACGGGAAAGCCCCCGACTCCTCTGAAGGGTCGGGGGCGCGGCGTGCGGCGAGACGTCCCCTAGCAGGGATCATCATTCACGTTGTTCACGTGCGCTGCGGTCATGCGGGCAAGTGTAGCCGGGGCACCCTCACGCGGTCAACGCGGGGGAACTAGGCAGGGAGGGAGGGAGGGAGGGAGGGAGGGAGGCGGATGGCTCAAGGCAGAAGGCAGATGGCTTTTCGGGCATTCTGCCATCCGCCTTCTGCCTTCTGCCCCCCTCCCCTCTCCCGTATCCTCCCCTGCATGACCCTGGACCATGAACTTTCCGTCGCTGTCCGGCTCGCGCAGGAGGCGGGCGAGCTTCTCAGAACACACCTCGCGCGCGGGCTGACCGTGGAGCACAAGACCTCGGCGGACGACCCCGTGACCGCCGCCGACCGCGAGGCGTCCGAGCTGATTCTGGCGGGGCTGAGGGCCGCCTTTCCCACCGACGGCCTGCTGAGCGAGGAAGCGGTGGACGACGCCGCCCGGCTGGACGCACCGCGCGTCTGGATTGTGGACCCCATCGACGGCACGAAGGAGTTCACGACGGGCAGCCCCGACTACGCCGTCAGCATCGGCCTCGCGGTGGGGGGCGAACCCGTGCTCGGCGTGGTGTACGCCCCCGCGCGGGATGAACTGTTCGCCGGGGTGGTCGGCGGGGGCGTGACGAAGAATGGCGAACCGGCAGGCTTCAGCGACCGCGCCGGGTACGTGGTCAGCGTGTCGGACACCGAGTTCCGGCGCGAACTGCACCGCCACGACCTCCCCGGCATGGTGCCGAGCGGCTCGATTGCCCTCAAGCTGGCGCGCATAGCAGGAGGCGAGGCGGACGTGACCTTTACCATGTCCCCGCGCAGCGAGTGGGACATCGCGGCGGGGCACGCGCTGGTGCTGGCGGTGGGGGGCGAGCTGCGGCGGCGCGACGGGCGGCCTGTCCGCTACAACCTGCGGCGGCCCCACATCGAACAGGGCCTCATCGGCGGGCGGCCGGAGGCAGTGGCGTGGCTGGAGGGCGAGTTGAACGCAAGAAACCTTCCGACGGCTCACCTGGGCCTGACCGACACGGCCCCCGCCTGGGCGACCCTGCCGGAAACCGACCGGGACGCGCTGCGCGGGCACCCCGGCGTCTTTGTCCGTCATGCGGGCGGGCGGGTGCTGGCGCTGCTGGTGGTGGGCGAAGGCGGCACGGTGGAGCGGGCTTCCGGGGACGCCTTTCACCTCGAACGCCTCACGCGCGATGTGACGCGGGCGCTAGGGACGCTGAACGCCGCACCGCTGCGGACGGGAGGGCTAGACTGACGCGCATGGCGGCAGAAGGCACAGGCGTTTCGTGGGGCCGCGTGACCCTCAAACCCGTTCCGGAGTTCACGCCCGCCGAGTGGCAGACCCTCTACCGCTTCTTCCGCGACCGCGAACTGGCCGACTGGAACGACGCCAAGCCCATCCGGCTGCCCGAATGGCTCTTTCGCCGGGTGATGCTGGAAGAAGAACAGACCGGCGAACGCGCGGGCTTCGGCGTGCTGAACGAGCGGGGCGAGCTGATTGGCAGCGCCGAACTCTACGACCTGCGGCCCCCGCCCCCGCTGACGCCGACGGTGGGCACCCTGGGCGTGATGATTGGCCTGCGCCCGCTGTGGGGCCAGGGCTACGGGCGCGAGGCGGTGATGGCGTTGCTGGCCTGGGCCTTCCGGGAAAGGGAAGTGCCACTCTCGCGCGTGCGCCTCACCACCTTCGGGCACAACCGCCGCGCGCAGCGGGCCTTTGTGGCGTGCGGCTTCCGCGAGGTGGGGCGCACGGCCGGGCCGGGCCGCACCGACGTTCATATGGAAATCACGAGAGGAGAGTGGGAAAGTGCGCGTGCTGGTGCCTGATTTGCCCGAATTCCACGAGTTGCAGGTGGAGGGCGTGGAGTTTGCTTTTTACCGTGCCGACCACCTGCCGGGAGGCGAGGCCGACGGCCTGGTGCTGTGGCTCGCCACCGCCAGCCTGCGCGGCGAGCTGCTGAACTGGCCGGGCCTGAAGTGGGTCCTCACCCTCACGGCGGGCATCGACCACGTGGCAGGCAAGCTGCCGGAGGACGTGACCCTCTACAACGCCCACCGCCTGCACGACCGCGCCGTCGCCGTTCACACCCTGGCCGGAATGCTCGCCGCCGCCCGTGGCCTGCACCGCTTCCGCGACCAGCAGCGGGAGGGCCGCTGGCAACCCACCCGCGACCTGGGCACGCTGGGCGGGGCCAACGTGGCTATCTGGGGCTACGGGCACATCGGCCAGATTCTGGAGGAGCTGCTGCGTCCCCTGGGGGCGCGGGTGACGGGCATCCGCTCGCGGACCCCGGCGGCCGAGCGGGACGCGGCGCTGGCGGCGGCCGACTGGGTGGTGCTGCTCCTCCCCAGCACGCCAGAGACGAGGGGCATCGTGAACGCGGACGTGCTGGCCCACCTGAAACCGGGGGCCTGGCTCAGCAACCAGGGGCGCGGCAACCTGATAGACACGGACGCCCTGCTGGCCGCGCTGGATTCCGGCCACCTCGGCGGCGCGGTGCTGGACGTGACGGACCCCGAACCGCTGCCGGAGGGGCATCCCCTGTGGCAGCAGCCCAACGTCGTCATCACCCCGCATATCGCCAGCACGACGCGCGACCTGGTGCGGCGCGGAGCCGACTACACCCGCACCTTCCTGACCGAGATGCAGGCCGGGCGGGAGCCGGAGGGGCGGGTGGCGGCGGGGCAGCGGTACTGAAGCTCTGAGCTCTGAGCTCTGAGCTCTGAACGGGCACCAGTCAGCTTCAGCTTTCGGCGTCCGCCATCTTTTTCATAGCTCATAGCTCACGGCTCATAGCCCCACATCCGGCAATTGCCGCGCATGGTCCGCAATCAGCCCGCCCCCCAGCAGCCGCGGCCCGGCATACAGCACTGCGCTCTGGCCCGGCGCGACGGCGAACTGCGGTTCCTCGAACGCCAGCTCGAAGCCGTTCTCGTCGGCGTGGAGGACGGTCGCCCGCACCGGCTTCGTGCGGTAGCGCACCTGCACCTCCAGCTCGCGCGGCAGCTCGGCCAGGTCGAGGAGGTAGTTCGCGCCCCCGGCCTTCAAACCTGACCAGAGGCAGTCCTCGTAGTCACCCACCCAGACGGTATTTGTGGCGGGGTCGAGGTGGACGACGTGGCGGACGCGGTGCGACTGGTACAGGCCCAGGCCCTTTTTCTGCCCCAGCGTGTAGAACTGGGTGCCCAGGTGTTCGCCCACCACCTCGCCCGTGTGAATCTCGCGGATGAAGCCGGACGCCTGCGGCAGATGCTCGGCCACATAGTCCTGCACCTTGCCGGGCACGAAGCAGATGTTCTGGCTCTCGGGCTTGCGGGCGGTCAGCAGACCGCGTTCCTCGGCAATCTCGCGCACGCGGGGCTTTTCCAGCTCGCCCACCGGGAAGAGGATGTAGGGCAGGGCCTCGCGTGGGGTGCCCCACAGGAAGTAGGTCTGGTCCTTGCGGGGGTCGTCGCCCCGCCAGAACTCCACCTCGCCGCGCTCGTTCTCGACGCGCTTGACGTAGTGCCCGGTCGCCACGTACTGACAGCCCAGCATCTTCGCCTTTTTCACCAGCTCGTCGAACTTCACCTTCGTGTTGCAGTTCACGCAGGGGTTGGGCGTGCGGCCCTGCGCGTACTCGGCCAAGAAGGGGCCGACGATGTGGCGCTGGAACTGCTCGCGGTAGTCCAGCAGGTAGAAGGGCACGCCGACCTGTTCGGCCACGCGCCGCGCCTCATAGGCAGCGTCGGGCGAGCAGCAGGTGTCGAAGGTGTCCACGCGTTTGTCGTCGGGCCAGAAACGCATCATCGCGCCGACGACCTGATAGCCCGCGTCTTTCAGCAGCGCCGCCGTGACGCTGGAATCCACGCCCCCCGACATCGCACAGAGCACCCGCTGATTTGCCTTCTCGCCCGTGGCCGTCATACCGCCGGGGAGCTTAGCAGGCGGGGGGGGCGGGAGACAGTGAGGGAGGAGCTTTGAGCCGTGAGCTATGAAAAAGATGGCGGACGCCGAAAGCTGAAGCTGACTGGTGCCCGTTCAGAGCTCAGAGCTCAGAGCTTCACCCCCCAGCGCCAGCCCGAACCCCGCCCGGCGGCTCAGGCCCAGCGGCGGAAAGCCTGCCACCCGCGCCGCGTCGTCGCCGTACAGGGCGGCAAAGCAGGTGGGCCAGTGGTCGGAATCCAGCAGGGGCGTCAGCACCTCGCGGGTGTAGGCGAGTTCCTCGGGGCCGAAACCCAGGGCCTCCCCCGCGAAGCGCGCCGCACCGCCCTCCTGCGCGAGCATTTGCCGCAGCGTGACGGGAAGGCCGTGGCGGGCCTGCCAGGCCGCACGCCAGACCGAGGCGCGGACCTCGCGGCGCACGGTGTCCAGGCTGGGGGCCGTATCGGTCCAGAGCTGCACCGTCACCCAGCGGTCGAAGCCGACGGCGGGGGAACTTTGGGGCAGCGTGTCGTACTTCGCCTGGAAGCGCCACTCCGCGTCCGTCAGCCAGCGCTGCGTCCAACCGTTGCGCGGTTCGTCCAGCACGACCAGCAGCAGGCGGAAGCGGTCCGGCATTCCCTCCAGCTCGGCCTCCACGCGGCGGCACTCGCGGGCGGCCTCGCCCTCCGCGTCCAGGGCCAGCAGCGCGTCCAGAAAGGCGGCCTGCCTCTGCCCCATCGGACTGAAGGCCCCGAGAGGGAGGAACTCCGGCCCGCCCGTCATCAAATCCACGTAGGCACGGAAGCGCGGCATCATGCCTTCCACGTCGTACAAGGTGCGCAATTCGCGCAGGCTGGGGTGCAGGGTGAGGCGCATGGGAAAAGAGTGACGGTGCGCGGCGGAAAAGACATGCGCCGGATGGCCTGAAGGGTGCGCCCCGGCCCCGGACTCCCCCCACAGATGAACGTCGTGGCCCTACTGTCGGGCTTGAGCTGGTCTGTCTTGACCGGGACAATAGCCCATGACCACCTCACAGACGTTCCTTGAGACGCTGGTCGGCCTCCACTCCGAACAGGCCTACCTGAGTCTCCTGAACGCCATGCCGGTGATGCTGTGGACGGCGGACGCCGAGGGCCTCTGGCATCACATCAACGGGCGCTGGGCGGAGTACACCGGCCTGACGGGGGAGGCGCTGGGCTTCGGCTTCGAGGAGGCGCTGCACCCCGAAGACCTCGCGCCCACCCTGGCCCGCTGGAAAACGTCCATCACCAATGGCGAGAACTACGCCATCGAGTACCGGCTGCGGCGGCGGGACGGGGCCTACCGCTGGTTCCTGATTCGGGGCGTGCGGGTGACGGACGAGTCGGGGCGCGGGGTGGCCTGGGTAGGCACCTGCACCGATATCGAGGAGCGCAAACGGGCCGAACAGGCGGCGTTGGCCGCGCGGGAAGCGGCCCTGCGGGCGCTGGGGCTGGCGCTGGAAGCCCGCGACCGGGAAACCCAGGGGCACACCGACCGGGTGACGGGAGAAGTCCTGCGGCTGGGGCTGGCGCTGGGCCTCGGGCAGGAGCAACTGGACGCCCTGCGCCTGGGGGCCTACCTGCACGACCTGGGGAAGATGGCCGTGCCCGACCGCATCCTGCTGAAACCCGGACCCCTGACCCAGGAGGAGCGCGCGGAAATGCAGACCCACGCCGCCGAGGGTGAGCGGCTGGCAGACGCGCTGGGCTTCATTCCGCCGCCCGCGCTGGAGCTGGTGCGCCACCACCACGAACGCTGGGACGGACAGGGCTACCCCGACCGCCTGAAGGGTGAGGCCATTCCCCTGCTGGCCCGGATTTTTGCCGTGGTGGACGTGTACGACGCCCTCATCAGCGAGCGGCCCTACAAACGGGCCTGGACCCGGCAGGAGGCGCTGGCGGAGTTGCGGAACCAGGCGGGGCGGCAACTCGACCCCCGCGTGGTCGAGGTCTTCGTGGGGCAACTGGCCTCCGGGGATTGAGGGGGCGCGGCGCTCCCCTACACTGCCCCTGTGACCATCCCGCACCCTGCCCTTTACGCCGCCGCCGAACGCTTCGGCACCCCCCTCTACGTCTACGACGCCGCCGAACTGGACGCGGCCCTGAGCCGGGTGCGCGCCGCCTTCGGGGAGGCGCGGGTCTTCTATGCGATGAAGGCGAACCCGAACCTCACGCTGCTGGGGCGGCTGCGGGCGGCGGGGGTGGGCTTCGAGTGCGTGAGCGCCGGGGAACTCGCGCGGGCGGAACACGTCGGCGCGCGGGGAGAAGACGTGCTGGTGAACGGTCCCGCCAAGTCGGCGCAGGAGTATGCGGCGGGCGCGCGCCTGGGGGCGACCTTCATCGTGGACCGGGCGGAGGAGCCAGGCCTGCTGCCGCCCCGCTCACGGGCGCTGGTGCGAGTGAATCCGGCGCTGGCGGTCAGCACGCATGACCACCTCGCCACCGGGGCGGCGGGCAGCAAGTTCGGCGTGACGCTGGACCAGGCCCCGGAAGTCCTGCGGGCCTTGCGGGAAGCGGGCCACGACGCCCGTGGCCTGCACGTCCATATCGGCAGCGCGATCCGCGACGCGGCGGACTTCAGCGCCGCTTTCGCGCGGCTGGCGGAGTTGCACCCCCACACCGGCGACCTGGAGGTGCTGGACGTGGGCGGCGGCTGGGGCGTGGACGCCGATCTGCCGGGCATCGCGCGGGAGGCGCAGGCGGCGGCCAGCGTCTTCGGCGCGCGGCTGTGGGTGGAGCCGGGGCGGTATCTGGTGGCGCGGGCCGGAACGCTGCTGACGCGGGTGGTGGGCACCAAGCAGACGGGCCGCCCCTTCGTGCTGACCGACGCGGGCATGACCGAACTGCTGCGGCCCATGCTGTACGGGGCGCAGCATCCGGTGACGGCACTCTGGGGAGGCGGCGAAGTGACGCGCTGGGACGTGGCCGGTCCCGCCTGCGAGAGCGGCGACCTGCTGGCGCGGGACGTGCCGCTGCCTGGCCCGACCCCCGGCGACCTGCTCGCCATCGGGGAAGCCGGGGCCTACGGCGCGAGCATGAGCAGCAGCTACCTCACCCGCTCCCGCCCGGCCGAGGCGCTGTGGGACGGCACCGGCTGGACCCTGATTCGCCGTCGCGAGACACCGCAGGACGTGTGGGCGGCGGAGGTCACGCCCGCCTGACCCCCGCACCCGCTGCACAAGGACGTTCGCCCCTTTCGGGCTATCATGCAGCCGTGACTGTCCCGCCCTCCCTGCCGTCTGCCCCGATTCCCGACACCACCCGCGCCCGCATCCTGACCGAGGCGGCGCGGCTTTTCGTGGCGAGCGGGTACCACGGGGTCAGCATGCGGGAGGTGGCGGCGGCGGTGGGCGTGACCAAGCCCGCGCTGTACCACCACTACGCCGACAAGGAAGCCCTCTTCCTGGCGATGCTGGAGGGCACGCTGGACGGCCTGAGCCGGCTGGTGGGCCACGCGCAGGCCCAGGCCGGGGTGCGGGCACAACTGGAGACGCTGGTGGGCGACCTGCTGGCGAGCGCGCCCGAGCAGCGGGTGGGCCTGCAACTGGCGGGAGAGCTGCGGCACGTGTCGCCCGAACGCCGCGCCGCCTTCGAGGACGAGTACCGCCGGGTCTGGATGGGCGGCCTCTCGGGCCTGATCGAGGAGGCCTCGCGGCGTGGCGAACTGCGTGCCGACCTGCCCCCCGCCGTGCTGACGCGGGCGCTGCTGGCCCTGCTGTATCCGCTGGTAACGGGTGCCCCTCCCGCTGACCCCCATGGCACGGCGCGGGCGCTGCTCAGCGTGTACCTCGACGGCGCGACGCCGCGCTAACAGACCGCCCCCTCACCCACCGGCCCGCCCCTTGAGCAGGAGGCGGGTCAGGTTCTGTTTGCTCCAGTGTTGAAGCTACGAGAAAGGCTCCTGGCTCTCCCCCCATGGCCCATCGAACCCACCAGGAACGCCGCGAAGATGAAGGCCCTTCATCTAACATTTAATATTCGTGCACAACTTCTCCCGGAGCATGAACCGTAACGCGCTGCCCGGCAGTGCGCTGCGGGATTCTCCCCGTCTGTCCCTTCCTGCCGCCCCCGGCGGCTCATCCGGTGTAATGCGCTTGGCCGCGTTGCTCCCTGTCCCGTGTTGTCCCTGGAGTCCCTTGTGATTGAGTCCCTGTTTGGCTGGGTCAGCCAGCCTGAAGCGTGGCTGGCCTTCGGTACGCTGCTTCTGCTGGAAGTGGTACTCGGCATCGACAACGTGATTTTTCTCAGCATCCTGGCGGCCAAACTGCCCGCCGAGCAGCAACAGCGGGCGCGCACCATCGGCCTGCTGGCGGCGATGTTGATGCGTCTGGCGCTGCTGTTTTCCATCACCTGGATCTACCGGCTGCAAGACGACCTGTTTACCCTCTTCGGCATGGGCTTTTCGGGACGCGACCTGATCCTGATTCTGGGTGGCCTCTTCCTGCTGTACAAGGCCGTCAAGGAGATGCACGAGCAGCTCGAAGGCCCCGGCGCGCACGAGACGAACGTGGTGGGGCAGGGCACCGCCAACTTCGCGGCCACCATCGCCCAGATCATGCTGCTGGACATCGTCTTCAGCCTCGACTCGGTGATCACGGCGGTGGGGATGGCCGACGACATCGGCGTGATGGTCAGCGCGGTGGTGGTGACGGTGGGCATCATGCTGGTCGCCGCCCGGCCCATCGGGGAGTTCGTGCAGGCGCACCCCACGATCAAGATGCTGGCGCTGGCCTTTTTGCTGCTGATCGGCGTGAACCTGATCGCGGACGGCTTCGGCTTCCACATCCCCAAGGGGTACACGTACTTTGCAATGGGCTTCGCCATCCTGGTCGAGGTGCTGAACATGCGCGCCCGCCGGGGCAAGCCGGTCGACCTGCACGAGACACAGCGGCATCCCGACCAAGCCTGAGACCAACTTGCTCTGATTCCAGAACATCCGGACGAAACACCGGATGTTCTCCACTGGCCGGAGGCTCAGGGGCGGCCCTTCGCCTTTCTTGCTGGGAACCCTGTAGGCTCACCCGCTCATGGTCCATCGCCGCAAGCCGGTCTTTTCTTCTGCTCGCCCCGCTCGGGTTCGTCTACGACTCACCTGAAGTTGGTATCAGCTACGGGGCGACGCAGGGGGCTGGACCCGTGGGGGTTCGGCCCCCCTCCCTTTGCCCGCCAAAGGTGAGGAAAACCGGAGGGCAGAGGCCGGGCGGGCGGCGTACCCTCACGCCATGCAGGCCTTCCTGTCCGCCCTGAGTACGCCGGAAGCGTGGGTCGCGGTGCTGAGCCTCACGCTGCTGGAACTGGTGCTGGGAATCGACAACATCGTCTTTATCACGCTGCTGGCCGGGCGGTTGCCACGCGCCCAGCAGGCGTTCGCGCGGACGCTGGGGCTGGTGCTGGCTGTCGTCACGCGCATTGCCCTGCTCGCCAGCGTGACCTGGCTGACCCGCCTGACCGCGCCGGTCCTGAGCCTGTTCGGGCAGGATCTGAGCATCCGTGACCTGGTGCTGCTGGCGGGCGGCCTCTTCCTGATGATCAAGAGCGTGCGCGAGCTGTCGAACATGGCCCGCAATCCGCTGGGGGTGGAAGAACCGGACGCCCCGCGCGTGACGCTGGCGAGCGTGATCTTCCAGATTCCGCTGCTGGACCTTGTCTTCAGCCTGGACAGCGTGATCACGGCAGTCGGCGTCAGCGGGAACCTCCCGGTGATGATCGCCGCCGTCGTGCTGGCGATGCTGGTGATGATCGCCGCCAGCGGCCCGATCTCGCGCTACCTGGACGAACACCCGCCGCTGAAGCTGCTGGCCGCCGCCTTCCTGCTGCTGATCGGCTCCACCCTGGTCGGGGAGGCCTTCGGGGTGGAGGTGCCGCGCGCCTTTATCTACTTCACGATGCTGTTCGCGGGCATCGTCATGCTGTTTACCGTCCGCGCTGCCCGCACGGTGATCCGGCAGCGTGTGGAGGAGGCGGGAGGAACCGTGCCCCCACCCGGCGAGAGGGAGCGGCGCTAGAGCCGGTGCGGGGGCCGAACAGCTCGCGCGGGGCGGCCAGCCAGGCACCATACGCATACGGAACTAAAATGAGTCCTCGGCATCTGGGAGGTATGCAAGCTGCCCGGTCGCCCCCTCTCCCCAACCCTCTCCCGCAGGGGGAGAGGGGGTAGGCCATCCATCTTGATGTCAACGAATCAACTTCATTCCGTATCAGTCCTCGTCCTCACCGCCCAGGAACAGGCCCACCGAGGGGCAGAGGTCTTGCAGCACGCAGACCTCGCAGCGGGGGCGGCGGGAAAGGCAGGTCTGCCGGCCGTGGCGGATGGCGGAGACATGGAAGGTCGCGCGGGTAGCCCAGTCGCGCACCAGCACCTCGTCGAACCAGCGTTCGGCCTTGAGGAGGTTCCAGCGCGCCGGAATCAGGTCCAGCCGCCCGGCCACGCGCCAGATGTTGTTCTCGATGGGAATCGCGGGGCGGGCCAGGTCGAAGAGCAGCAGGAGTGAGGCCGTCTTCATGCCCACGCCGGGCAACGCTTCCAGCAGGGCGCGGGCATCGGCGTCGCTCATGGTTCGCAGCACGCGCAGGCTGAGGGGAGCATCCGCCTCCTCCGGCGGGCGCAGCTCCTCCAGGCGGTGCAGCACGTTCCAGATGTAGTCGGCCTTGGTGCGGGCCAGCCCGCCCCCCGCCGCGCGCAGCACGGCCTCGACCCCATCCGGGCCGTCGGCGAGGGCCGCTTCCCAGACCGGGTAGGCCGCCCTGAGCGCCCCGAACTGCCGCCGGGTCAGGGCCGAGGTGTTCTGCTGCGCGAGGATGGTCTGGATCAGGTCGTTCAGCGGCTCCCGGCTGACGTGCGGGGTCAGCGGCGCGGGCAGGTACGCCTCCACGAGGCGGCGCATGATCTCGGGCAGGTGCGCGGGCGGCGGCACCTCCTGGGCAGGGGTGGGCCGGGGGGAGGCAGGGGCGCGCGGCACGGCGACAGGCTAGCGGGCTGCCGCGCGCGGGACTGTGAAGGGAGGCGAACCTCAGCGTTGTGCGCGCAGTTTGGTGACGTTTCCGGCCCCGTCGATCACCTGGATGTCGGCATAGACCCCCGTCGTCTCGGCGTAGAAGTCTACCCGCGCTCCCGGCGTGATATTCAGGCGGTTGCCGTCTACGATCACCTGGGTCACCCGGTTGTTGTCGGTGGCGACCCCGGTCACGCGAATCACGTTGCGCTCGCGCTCGAACCGCGTGACCTTGGCGGTGGGCGGCGTGCCGTCCACGGCGACGGGCAGCACCAGCCGGCTCTCGTTGCCCGCCCGGTCGCGCGCCTCGATGGTGTACTCGCCGCGGGCCTGCCCAAGCTGCGTCTGGAACGCGAAATTGGCGATCTTGCGGCTGCCGGGCTTGATCGGCACCGGCTCGCCGTTGACGGTGATCTGCTTGACCCCCTGGTCGTCGAGCACGTAGCCCTGCACCGTGAAGCTGCGCGCCCGGCTCACCCCACCGCCGTCGGGACTGGTGACCACGATGTGCGGCTTGAAGGTGTCGGCCGTGCGGGCACAGCCGCCCAGCAGGGGCACGAGCAGGAGGAGGGCGGGGACGGCGCGGCGCATGGGGAGGAGTATAGAGGGAGGAGTTGTGGGTGTTGAGGCATGGGGCAGGGGCAGGCCAGGGCAGAAGTGCACCTGTTCTCACCCCTCATGCCTGCACTGGCCGACTGCACTGGCCTCCCCCTCCCCGGTCCGGAGTGCTTTAATGCGCCCCGTGAGCCTCCCCCTGCGCCCTGCCTCCCTGTCCCGCGCCGTTCCCCAGGGCACCCGCGACGTGCTGCCGCCCGAGTGGGCCTGGCGCGAGCATCTGAGGACGCGGCTGGCGGGCGTGTTCGCGGCGTGGGGCTACCGGGGCGTGGAGGTCCCGGCGCTGGAGTTCGCCGAAGGGGGGCATCCGCAAAACGCGCAGGCCTTTAAGCTCATCGACACGGGCGGGGAGGTGCTGGCCCTACGCAGCGAGTTCACCACGGCGGTCGGAAGGCTGGTGCGCGCCCGCTTCCCCGAGGGGCCGTTTCCGCTGCGGCTCCAGTACGGGGGCCGCCTGTGGCTGCGGACCCTGACCAGCGAACTGGGCCGACTGCGCGAGTTCGGGCAGGTGGGGGTGGAGCTGCTGGGCGTGGCGACCCCGCAGGCCGACGCGGAACTGCTGCGGCTGGGCACGCGGGCGCTGGCCGCGGTGGGCGTTCAGGCCGTGATGGAGGTGGGGTATCCCGGCTTCGTGGACGCGGTGCTGGAAGACGCCGGGCTGCCCGCCGCCGCACGCGACGCCCTCCACGACGCCATCGACCGCAAGAGCGGCGCGGACGTGGACCTGCTGGCCGCCCGGCACGGCCTGGGGCCGCAGGTCACGGCCACCCTCCACACCCTGACCGACCTGTACGGCGGGCCGGAGGTGCTGGCACAGGCGGCGGCCCTGGCGCGTGGTGTTCGCGCACGGGCAGCAGTGGCCCATCTGGAGGCGGTGGCCGCGCTGTATTCACCGGCCCCAGATTCACCGGCCCCGGGCGAACCGGGCCTGCTGTTCGACCTGGGGGCCAGCCGCCGCTACGGGTACTACACCGGCATCACCTTCCGGGCCTATGCCGAGGGCCTGAACCAGCCGGTGCTGGGCGGCGGGCGCTACGACCTGGGCGGGCTGCCGGGCGCGGGCTTCGCCATCGGCCTGGAGCGGCTGACCGAGGTGACGGCCGCCGGGCTGCCCCCCGAGCCGGAGGTGGTGCTGGCCCTCGACGCCGCCGGGGCCGACCTGGCCCGCACCGCCGGACTGGTCGCGGAACTGGCCTGGACGGACGACCGCAGGGCACTGCTGGCCTACTGCCAGAGCCGGGGCATCCGCCGCTGGGCACAGGGCGACACGCTGACGGAGGTGACGGCATGACGCCCGCCCCCCCACGTGGTCCCGAACACCTCACCCTCGCACTGCCCAAAGGCCGGATTCTGGCCGACGCCATCTCGCTGCTGTCGCGCGCCGGGCTGCCCCTCGCCCTCCCCGAGAAGTCCCGCGCGCTGCGGCACGAGTTCCCCGGCGTGACCCTGCTCGAACTGCGCAACCAGGACGTGCCGGTCTATGTGGACCTGGGCGTGGCCGACGTGGGCATCGTGGGCAAGGACGTGCTGATCGAGTCGGGCCGCGCCGTCTACGAGCCGGTGGACCTGCGCTTTGCCGCCTGCCACCTCAGCCTCATCCGGGAGGTGGGGGCCACCGGGCCGATTGGCCGCGTCGCCACCAAGTACCCGCGCTCGGCCCGCGCGTACCTCGCCGCCCGCGGCATTCCCGCCGAGGTGGTGAAGCTGTCGGGCAACATCGAACTGGCCGCGCTGACCGGGCTAGCCGACGCTGTGGTGGACCTGGTGCAGACCGGCAGCACGCTGCGGGCAAACCACCTGGAGGAGGTGGACGTGCTGTACCACTCCAGCGCCCGCCTGGTCGTGAACCGCGCGGCGCTGAAGCTGCGGCGGGCGCGCCTGCGACCCCTGATCGAGCGCCTGCGGGAACTGACAGCGGAGGAAGCCACGGGGGGTTAACCACGGGGCTTGGAGGCACGTGGGGAAGGGTGAAGGGGTTAGAGACTTTGACGTCAAAAGAATCCCTCTCCCCTGGCGAAGCAAGGCCCTCTCTGCTCCGCAGCTCTACGAGTCCCGCCAGGGGAGAGGGTCAAAAGACGCAGCTATCTTTACGACAAATGCTCCGGGGTGAAGTGGGCGGGGTTCTGCTGGAAGGACACCTCCGGTTGCTCTCCGACGCCAGGCCTGTTCACCCCCACCCGGCCTCCCCCCTCAAGGGGGAGGAGCAATAAGCCCGTCCAACGCCCTTCTCCTCTTTGCCACCCCCAACCAGCCAGAGCTATCGCCTCCCCTGTCTTTTCAAACTTTGGAGCCGATGCCCAGGTCCCACCCTGCAAGCGGTCAGGCCCGGATGAGGAGCCGTTCGGGCCGCCAGGCCCTAGGCCGCCCGGTGGGCTGGACCTGGCAACCAGCGGGAAACCGGGGCAAAGCCTGGCAACCCTTCCAACGCCAGGAACCCCCTTGCCGAGCGCAGCGAAAAGCTCCCCCCTGCCCCCCGGTGGGGGGGTAGGGGGGCTGGGGGGCGGGGGGAAGCTCGCTACAAGATGGCCTGCCCTAAAAAACATCCCGCCCCACAATCAGAGCCAAAAGCCCGGCCCCGCCGCCGGATGCCCCGCCAAACGTCAAGCACCCTCGACAGGCCCAATCAGCCTTCATCCAGCGGCTGACACGGAATGAAAATGAGTCCTCAGCATCCAGGGAGCGTGCAGGCTGCCCGGTCGCCCCCTCTCCCCATCCCTCTGCTACGCAGCTCTACGAGTCACCCGCAGGGGGAGAGGGGGCAGGCCATCCATCTTGATGTCAGCAAAGCCACTTCGTCCCGTATGAGTCGCCTGTTCTGGAAGCGGGCCGCCTTCTCACAGCCCCCTGCCAACCCCTGTGCTAGGCGGGTACCTCGGCCCCCAGCGCGTCCGCCATCCGCTCCAGCGCCTCCAGCAGCAGGCCGCGGCTGGTGGCGAAGTTCAGGCGGATAAAGCCCTGGTACTGCGGCTTGAGGGCGTCGGGGGCAAAGAGGGGACCGTCGTGGACGGCAATCCGTGCCTCCTCCAGCAGGAAGTTCTGGATGTCGCCCGCCCGCGGATGGGCGCGCAGGTCCAGCCACGCGAGGTAGGTGGCCTCGGGACTGGTGGCACGCACCCAGGGCAGACGCGCGTCCAGGAAAGCGTGCATCACGTCGCGGTTGCCGCGCAGGTAGTCGAGGGTGCCTTGCAGCCACGGCCCACCTTCTTGCAGCGCGGCCAGCCACATCGTCGCGCTGAGGGCGGAAGGATGGCCCATCAGCCCACCCGCCGCCGCCCGCACGCGCCTGACCAGCGCCGGGTCGTGCCCCACCAGCACGCCGATGCCCAGGGCCGCCGTGTTGTATGCCTTGCACGGACCAGTCAGGGTGAGGGTGCGCGCCCGCACGCGCGGGTCGGCGGCGAAGGACTCGAAGGGAGCGTCGGTGAGGCGCAGGTCGGCGTGCAGTTCGTCCGACACCACGTACAGGTCGTGGGCCAGCACGAAGTCGCGCAGGCGGGCCAGTTCCTCAGCGTTCCACACGCGCCCGGTGGGGTTGTGCGGATGGCACAGCATCAGCAGGCGGGTGCCCTGGGCGGCCGCTTCCAGCGCGTCCCAGTCGATTTCCCAGTGAGCCGTGTCCCCCTCTGCGCCCTCGCGCAGCGGCGCGGCGGCCACCCGGCGGCCCTGCTCGGTGATGCTGAGGTGGAAGGGGTGGTAGATCGGCGTCATGGTCAGGACCGGCTCGCCCGGCTCGGTCAGGGCCGCGACCGCCGTGTACAGGCCCGGCACCACCCCCGGCAGGAAGCTCAGGCCGTCCTCGGGGAGGTCGGTGAGGCCCTGCGCGGCAAGTTTCTCAAGCAGGGCGCTCTGAAGGGTGGCCCCGCCTTGCAGGTGATACCCCAGCCCCTGCCCGAGCCGCTCCTGCAACGCCGCGAGGATGGGCGGCGCGACCGGGAAGTCCATATCCGCGATCCACAGCGGAATGACGCCTTCGCCGTACCTGTTCCACTTCAGGCTGTCCACGTGCCTCAGCGCGGCGGGGTCCAGGGTGCCGTAAGCGTCGGCACCGGACACGTCGGGCATCCGTTCGGAAAGCTGCGGGTCGGTCATAAGGGGAGGATACGCCGAGAGGAGCGGCCGGGGGCGGGCAGCTCAGGTCCCGGAGGGTGGGCGAGAGCGTTCCCCCGCCCTCCCCTCCTCCCGGTGCCCCCGCGCCAGCCGCGCGAGTTCGGCCGGGTCGGTGACGCGCACGGTGCGGCGCTCCAGGTGAATCAGGTTCAGGCGGTAGAACTCGCCCAGTTTGCGGCTGACGAGTTCGGGCACGGTGCCCAGCAGGGCCGCGAGTTCGCTGTTGGTGGGCAGCGCGTGCGGCTGCCGGGCATGGTCCAGCAGGTAGGCGGCCAGCCGTTCCCCGAGTTCGCTGAAGACCAGCCCCTCCACGCGAGTGAGCAGTTCGGCCTGACGCCGCGCGAAGTAGGCGATGACGGCCTGCGCCAGGGCGGGCGTGCCGAAGACCCGCTCGCGCACCGCCCCGGCAGGCAGGCCCAGTACCTCGGTGGGCGTTTGCAGTACGACCGCACTCGCAGGGGCCACTGCCCGGCTCTGGAAGGCCGCCACACCCGCCACCAGTTGCCGGGGGCCTTCGACATGCAGCGTGAGTTCGCGCGTGCCGCCGCGCGCCAGGCGGTACACCCGCACGCTGCCCGAACTCACCAGATACAGGGTGTCCAGCGCCTCCCCCTCGCGGAACAGGTGTTCGCCGCGCGTGAGGGAACGGAAGGCCGCCAGCGCCGCCAGGGGACGCAGGTCAGCGGCCCGTGCCCCCTGAAAGACCGGGGCGTGGGCCAGCAGAGTCTCGGCACGGTCGGTCACGTTCCCTGATGCTGCCACGCCGGAGGCCTGGCCGGAGAGAACCCCTCCCCTACGCGCCACCGAGCAGCGTGACCAGCACCCGCGTTCCTGGCGCGGTGGCCGCCAGCGCGAGGGGCTGCCCGCCCTCGTGGATGATGACCTCGGCGGCCGAGAGCGCGCGGGTTCCCACGTCGGTGGTGACGTACAGCGCACCGCTCAGGACGGCCATCACGACCTGGTTCTGCGGGTGCTGGTGGCGGGGCAGGCCCTCTCCGGCGTCCAGGTGAAAGAGGAGGCTGCTACCCCCCGCGGTCGCCGCGAGCACCTGCGGAGGCGGGGTGCGCTTCACGGATTCTCCCCGGCGGCGTGCCGCTCCAGGGTGACGCGCATCCGCCGGGCAAGGGTCAGCAGCGCCTCGGCCCCCGGCGGGTCGAGGTGTTCGCGCAGCGTCTCCTCCCAGAGCAGCAGCCAGCGGTCGAAGTGTGCGGGGTCGATACCCAGGCCGGCGTGCGCGGGTCCCGGCTGTCCGCGGTAGGCGCTCGGCCCGCCCGTCACCGCCCGCCAGAAGCCTTCCAGCCGGGCGATGTGCAGCGGCCAGCCTCCCCGCGGAAACGGCCCGATCTTGCGGGTAAAGACGGGGCCGAGCAGCTCGTCGCGCGTTGCCTTCTCGTAAAAGGCCCACAGCACGCGCCGCAGCGCCTCGTTGCCCAGGCGGGCGAACAGCGCGTCCGGGTGGGTAAGGGGAAGAGGCTGCGTCATGCGTCCACCGCCACGGAAAGCACGCACAGCAGCGCGCTGGCGGCGAGCGTGACGTGGGTCAGCCAGGCGGGAGGCCGCACCCGCGCGCCCCGCCGCATGTGCATGGACACCAGCCCCCCGATCAGGAGCAGCACCGCGAGTTCTGTCCCCAGCGCCAGGCTGAAGCCCCGCAGTCCCCCAAGCGCCAGCACGGTAAGCAGCAGCAGCAGCGACAGCGGCCCATTCACCCGCGCGTAATACCGGCCTACCGTGCGGCGGTGTGCGCTGCGGGTGGCCTCGTTGGGGAAGAGTTCCGCGAAGGCCGGGCTGAGCACGGAGGTCGTGAACAGGTACATGCCCACCCACACACCGACAAGCAGCACGTTCAGGCCAGACAGGACCGGGAGGAGCGCAGGCGGCGTCATAGCCCGAAAAACGCCCTGTTCTTGAGGATAAATCCGCTTTCGCCTTCGGGCACGTCCTCCTCGGGGAAGATGGCGCTGACCGGGCAGGCGGGCACGCAGGCCCCGCAGTCGATGCACTCGTCGGGGTGAATCACGAACTGGTCGCCGCCGTCGTAGATGCACTCCACGGGGCAGACCTCGGTGCAGGCCTGGTCCTTGACACCGATGCAGGAGCTGGTGATGACATGAGGCATGAAGGTAGCTTGCGCCGCCCGGTTGGAAAGGACCATGACCTGAGTCAAGGGGGAGGGCAGAAGGCTGATGGCCGATCGCTGAGAGCTTCCCCTACACTGACCCCCATGCTGGCGATCATGGGCGCGATGGACGAGGAAATCGAGTTGTTGCTCGCGGACCTGGGGGACCGCGAGACGATGGAGCACCCCGGCGTGACCCTCTACCGGGGTGTGCTGGACGGCGTGCCGGTGCTGCTTACGCGGGGCGGCATCGGCAAGGTGAACGCGGCGCTGACCGCCACGCACCTGCTGATGGCGGGCGCGACCCGCGTGATTTTTACCGGGGTGGCGGGCGGCGTTCACCCGGAGCTGCGTGTGGGCGACATCGTGGTGAGCACCGACCTCGTGCAGCACGACGTGGACGTGACCGCGCTGGGCTACGCGCTGGGCACCATTCCCAGCGAGGCCCCCGCCTGGCCCGCCGACGAACACCTGCGGGCCGCCGCGCTGGACGCGGCCGCTGAGGTGGAGGGCGTGCGCGTGCTGGAGGGCCGGGTGGCGAGCGGCGACCAGTTCATCGCCTCCAGGGAGGGCGTGCAGCGCCTCTGGACGCAATTCGGCGCGGCCTGCGCGGAGATGGAGGGCGCGGCGGTCGCCCAGGTGTGCGCGAAGGCGGGCGTGCCCTTCGTGGTGATTCGCTCGGTCAGCGACACCGCCGATCACGACGCGAACGTGGACTACCGGACCTTCATGCCGCTGGTGGCCCGCCACGCCAAGCAGGTCGTGCGCGGAATGCTCGCCCGCCTGGGTGCCCCCGCGCGGGCATGAGCGGCGCTGCCCCCGCCTCCCTGACCCGCGCCCTGCCCGCCCCGGTGCGGTTCGTGCTGGGCCTGGGGATACTGACGGGCTTCGCGGCGCTGGGTACGGCGCTGGTGGGTGCCCTGCGCCTCCCGCTGCCGGGATCGGTGGTCGGGATGGGCCTGCTGTGGGCAGCGCTGTCGCTCGGCGTGGTGCGCCTGCACTGGCTTGAGGCCGCGGCCGACGGCCTGCTCGCCACGCTAGGCCTGCTGTTCGTGCCCGCCACCGCCGGGGTCATCGAGTACCTCTCGGCGGGCGCGGCCTGGGCGCTGTGGCTGCTGGTCATGCTGGCCGGGCTGCTGCTGGGGGCGGGGGTGGCCGGGGTGCTGGCGGCGCGGCTGGTGAGGAAGTGAGGGGGGACGCGGTGCGCGGTAGGCGGGACGCGGCCAGAGGCCAAACGTCATTGGCCTTCCGCCTTCTGCCTCTGGCCTTCTGCCCCCGATTCCCCGCCTCCGCGGGCCGCCCGTGACCTGGGTTGCCCTCACCCTCCTCGCCTTTGCGCTGGGGGTGCTGGCCCAGGCGCGGGTGCGGCATCCGCTGATGAACCCGACGCTGGTGGCGACGGTCCTGGTGGCCGGGACGCTGCTGCTGACGCGCACGTCGTATGACGGGTACGCGGCCCAGGTGCGGCCCATCTCGTTCCTGCTGGGTCCGGCGGTGGTGGCGCTGGCCGTGCCGCTGTACCGGCTGCGGGCGCTGCTGGCGCGCGAGTGGCGGGCGCTGGTGCTGGGCGGGGCGGCGGGGACGCTGGTGGGGGCCGGGGCGGACATCCTGCTGCCGCGCCTGCTGGCCCTGGCTCCCGAGGCGCAACGGTCACTCATGACCGCCTCCGTGACCAGCCCGGTCGCGCTGCAACTCGCCCCGGTGACCGGGGCACCCCCGGCCCTGGCCGCCACGCTCGCGGTGCTGTCGGGCCTGCTGGGGGCGCTGGTGCTGCCGCCAGTGCTGACCCGGCTGGGCGTGCGGCATCCCCTCGCGCGCGGCATCGCGCTGGGCAGCGTCGCCCACGGCATCGGCACCGCCCGCGCCCGCGAGGAAGGCGACCTCACCGGGGCCGCCAGCAGCATTGGCATGGGCCTGGCCGCGCTGCTGGTGACGCTGCTGGTGGCGGT
This sequence comes from Deinococcus carri, assembly GCF_039545055.1. Classification (NCBI taxonomy): domain Bacteria; kingdom Thermotogati; phylum Deinococcota; class Deinococci; order Deinococcales; family Deinococcaceae; genus Deinococcus; species Deinococcus carri. Next base: position 356,260 of record NZ_BAABRP010000001.1, on the reverse strand, counting down.
GTTGGGGTGAAGAAAGCGGTCAGCTCTCAGCCGTCAGCGGTCAGCCAGGAATCTTTTGCTGACCGCTGACGGCTTACTGCCCCACCAGAATCTGCACGCTCTGAAGCACGTCCGGCTCGGCCCCGCTGATGGGTGTCTCGCCACTCGGGCTGCTGGTCGCGGTGCGCGTGAGCTTTTGCAGCACGTCCTGTCCGGCGACCACCCGGCCGAACACGGTGTAGTTGCCGCTCAGAAAGTCGGCGGGGGCCAGCGTGAGAAAAAACTGGCTCCCCTGCGAGTAGGGACTCTGTGAGCGGGCCATCGCCAGCACCCCGGCGCTGCCAAAGTTCAGCGCGGGGTCGAGTTCCAGAAAGAAGCCGTAGCCCGGCCCGCCCGTGCCCCAGTTCGCCTTCTGGGCGGGGTCGGCGCTGAGCGGGTCGCCCCCCTGGGCCATGAAGCCGTCGATGACGCGGTGAAAGCGCGTGCCGTCGTAGAAGTGGTTCAGCGCCAGGAACACGAAGCTGTTCACGGCCTTCGGGGCCTGCTGGGGGTACAGCTCCACCGTCACGTCACCCTTCCCCGTCCTGAAGACCGCCCGGTACGTTTTGGCCGGGTCGATCACCCAGGCCGGGGCCTTAAAACTGCGGACGGGCGCGGTGCCCAGAAACGGCACCGGTGCGAAGGTGGGCGCGGGCGAGGCCGCCGGGGCCGGAGACGCTGGGGCGGACGGCACAGGGGACGGTGCGGGCGTCTGGGCAAGGGCAGCGGACGCGAGCAGCAGGGCAGACACGGCCAGGGAACGCATAGGCCACAGCCTACCGCGCACGGGTCGCCTTCGGCCTTCGGCCCCATACGGATTCCGTCCAATTCCTGAACAGTCGGGAGGGCACCGCCTGTTCATCCATCTCCCGAAATCCGCCCTTGTTCCTTCTCCCTCTGGTCGGATTTCCGGGTGTTTTCAACACCCTTCAATCGGAATCCGCCTCACTCCAGCGCCAGGCTCGTCGTGTATTTCTCCTGCTTGACCACAATCGTGCTGGCGGTGTTGCGCACGCCGGGAATGGCCGCCAGCACGTCCACCAGGAAGTTCTGGTAGGCGTCCAGGTCGGGCACGCAGACTTTCAGCAGGTAATCGGTGTCACCCAGGCAGAGGTAGCACTCCAGCACCTCGGGGCGGCCCCGCATCTGCTCGGCAAAGGTCTCGAAGCCCTGCTTGGTCTGCTTGTCCAGCGTCACGCGCACCAGCACCATCAGGTCGCGGCCCACCCGTTTGGGGTCCAGCAGCGCCACGTAGCGGTTGATGATGCCTTCTTCCTCCAGCCGCCGCACCCGGCGCAGGGTGGGGGCGGGCGTGAGGCCGATCTCGTCGGCCAGCTCGGTGTTGGCGATGCGGGCATCCCGCTGGAGGATACTCAGGATACGGCGGTCGGTGGCGTCCAGTTCGGGTTGTGACATGAACGCCCACAGACTAGCAGGAAGCGCGCAATGCCGTTGCGCCCATAGGCTTCCAGCAAGCCGGCTGGGCAATCCTGAAGAGAAAGACTCCTGCTAGCATTGCGCCACATCCACAGAAACAGGCCCGGTGAGACAGCGTCCACCCGGCCCGCAGAGGTATGGCATGAAGATTGGACTTCCGAAGGAAATCAAGGTCAAGGAAAACCGCGTCGCCCTCACGCCCGGCGGGGTCGCCACCCTGGTGCGCCGGGGCCACAGCGTCACGGTAGAGCGCGGTGCGGGGGTCGGCAGCGGCATTCAGGACGGCGAGTACGAGGCCGCCGGGGCGGTCCTGGGCAGCGCCGCCGACGCCTGGGCCGCCGAGATGGTGGTGAAGGTCAAGGAACCCATCGCCGCCGAGTACGGCTACCTGCGCGACGACCTGCTGCTGTTCACGTACCTGCACCTGGCCGCCGACCGCCCCCTCACCGACGCGCTGCTCTCGGCCGGCACCACCGCCGTCGCCTACGAGACGGTGCAGCTCGAAGACGGCAGCCTCCCCCTGCTGACCCCCATGTCGGAGGTCGCGGGCCGCCTCAGCGTGCAGGCGGGGGCCTACCACCTCCAGAAGCCGGTCGGCGGCCGCGGCGTGCTGCTGGGCGGCGTGCCCGGCGTGCAGGCGGGGCATGTGGTTATCGTGGGCGGCGGCGTGGTCGGCACCAACGCGGCCAAGATGGCGATGGGCCTGGGGGCCAAGGTGACGGTGCTGGACGTGTCGCACCGCCGACTGACCTACCTGGACGACGTGTTCTTCGGCCGGCTCACCACCATGATGAGCAGCGAGGCCAACATCCGCGCCCTGCTGCCCGAGGCGGACCTGCTGGTGGGCGCGGTGCTGATTCCGGGGGCCAAGGCCCCGCACCTCGTCACGCGCGACATGCTCCCGCTGATGCAGGAAGGCAGCGTCATCGTGGACGTGGCGGTGGACCAGGGCGGCTGCGTGGAAACCATCCACGCCACCACCCACGACGACCCCACCTACATCGTGGACGGCGTGATTCACTACGGCGTGGCGAACATGCCGGGCGCGGTGCCCCGCACCAGCACCTTTGCCCTCACGAACGCCACCTTCCCCTACGCGCTGCTGCTGGCCGATCAGGGCCTCGGCGCGCTGAACCGCAACCCGGCGCTGCGGCTGGGCCTGAACACCTTCGGCGGCAAGCTGACCTACCAGGGCGTGGCAGACGCCTTTGAGTTGAACGCTGTGGAGCCGGAAGCGGCGCTGGCCGCCCTGGCGTAACGCGGACAGCAAAGGGGGCAGACAACAAAAAGGGGCAGGCGGGAGAGAAACCCGCCTGCCTCTTCACTGTTCCGGCCGTTTAGGGCGGCGCTCCGTTGCGTTGCCGCATGTCTCAGGCGTCCACTCCACTGCGCGCCGCCCTTATTGCGTTACTCGCTTCGCTCGGAAAGGTTGTCAAAAGGCGGCAACCTTTCTGCGCCCCGCCCTAGCGGACGGTCCTGGCCCAGTCGATGATGGCGCGGTTGGCCGCCGCGGCCTTCTCGAAGATGGCCGCGTGGGCCGCGCCGGGAATGATGACCAGCTTCGACCCCGCGATGTTCTGCTGCATCTTCATGCTGAACTCGGGCGGGTAGACCGTGTCTTCCAGACCCTCGATAATCAGCGTGGGCACGGTAATGGTCTTCAGGGTGGGAATGGAGTCGGGCCGGGTCGCCAGCACGTTCGCGCCCGCCACGTCCGCCGCGACCGACGCCTGCTTCACGATGTCCGTCAGGACCTTCACGTCGCCCATGCGGTGCGCGCGTGTCTCGCCGGTCAGCATGTCCTTGAGCAGTTCGGGCGCGAGCGACTGCGGGCCGAACATCTGCGCCTTCTGGGCCATGCCCTTCCAGAGGTTCTGCTCCACCACGCTGGCCGGGTTGGCGATGGTGTCGATCAGAATCATGCCCATGAAGCGCTGGGGGGCCGTGCGGTACATCTCGAACACGATGGGACCGCCCATGCTCATGCCGCCGATGATGGCCTTTTGCACGCCCAGACGGTCGAGCACGGTCAGCGCATCGTTGGCGTAGGTTTGCAGGCTGCCGGGGTCGCTGGCCGGAGCGGTGCTCTTGCCGTAGCCGCGGTGGTCGACGGTGATGACGCGGTAGCCCGCCGCCGCGAGGGCCGCGCGGTTGCGTGCGAACAGCTCACCGCTGAGGGGGTAGCCGTGCAGCAGCAGCATCGGCGTCCCGCTGCCCTGCGAGACGTAGTGGATGCGCGCGCCGTTCACGTCGAGGAAGCCTTCCTGCATCCCGGCCATGCCGGTCGTGCCGCCCGCGAGGGCCGTGCCCAGCAGGGCGGCGGTCAGGGAGGTCAGAAGGGTGGTGCGGTGTTTCATCAGAGAACCTGCTTTCCCGGAAAGGGGTGGGAGAGGACGGGTCATAGAAGTACCGGCGGCCAGCGCATCTGCCGACTCGTTCGATATTCAACGTACTGATTCAGCTTAGAGGCCCCCCCTCCCAGGAAAACACGCCCGCGATTCATGAGAGCTTGAGAAGACGGGCCATCTCCCCCACCCCCCCGGCGTACCCTGACCTCATGCTGTCCCGCCCCGCTCGCCCCGCCCCGGCTGACCGCGACCCCCGGGCACCGCGCCCCCGGCGTGACCCCCGGCAGCTCGCGCGGCTGCTGGCCTTTGCGCGGCCCTTCCGGGGCCTCTTTGTGCTGGGGCTGCTCGCCACGCTGATTTCCAGCGGGCTGAACCTGGTCTTTCCGCTGCTGTTCGGGCGGCTGATCGACGCCTCCTTCCTGAAGGTGGGCAGCACGGACACGGGGCCGCTCGACCGCACGGTGCTGCTGCTGCTGGGCATCTTTGCCCTCAGTGCCCTGTTCGGGGCCGCGCAGTCGTATCTGCTCGCGCGGGTGGGGGCGGGCGTGGTGGCCGACCTGCGCCGCGCCCTGTTCGCGCACCTGCTGACGCTCTCGCCGCGCTTCTTTGCCGACCACAAGACGGGCGACCTGACCAGCCGGCTCACGGCGGACGTGGGCACCGTGCAGACCGTGACGAGTACCGCGCTGGCGCAGCTTGCCGCCCAGAGCGTGAGCCTGGTGGGGGCGGTCACGCTGCTGGTGCTGACCAGCCCCCGCCTGAGCCTGCTGACACTCGCGGTGATTCCGCTGGTGATCGGCACGGCCATCTTCATCGGGCGGCGCATTCGCCGGGTCAGCCGCGAGGTGCAGGACCGCGTGGCGGAGGCCAACGCCAGCGCCGAGGAGGCCCTGGGCGGCGTGCGGGTGGTGCAGAGCTTCACCGCCGAGGGGGTGGAGGAAGCGCGGTACGGGCGCGGCGTCCTCGCCAGCTTCCTGGCCGCCCTGAAACGTGCCCGCCTCCAGGCCCTGATGGGCGGCACCATGAGCTTCCTGACCTTCGGTGCCCTGGCGCTGGTGCTGTGGTCCGGCGGGCGGCAGGTGATGGCGGGCGACCTCACGCCGGGCAACCTGGTCACGTTTCTGATCTATGCGCTTCAGGTCGGCGGCACCGTCGCGGCCCTGAGCGGCATCTTCAGCCAGTTTCAGGAGGCGCTGGGCGCGTCGGGCCGCATCTTCGAGCTGCTCGACGAACGCAGCGACCTCCCCGCACCTGCCTCTCCCCTCCCCCTGGGGCGCGCCGAGGGCCGCGTCACCTTCGAGCAGGTGAGCTTTCAGTACGGCGACGTTCCCACGCTGCGGGACGTGAGTTTCGACGTTCCCGCCGGGCAGGTCGTCGCGCTGGTGGGACCGAGCGGGGCGGGCAAGACCACCCTGGTGAACCTGATTCCACGCTTCTGGGACGTGACCGGCGGGGCCGTGCGCGTGGACGGCCAGGACGTGCGCGCCTATGCCCTGGCCGACCTGCGCGCGCAGGTGGGGCTGGTGCCGCAGGAAACGCTGCTGTTTTCCGGCACCGTCGAGGAGAACATCCGCTACGGCAGGCCCGGCGCGACCCCGGGGGAGGTGGAGGCCGCCGCCCGCGCCGCCAACGCCCACGCCTTTATCACGGCCTTCCCGGAGGGATACGCCACCGTGGTCGGGGAGCGCGGCGTGAAGCTCTCGGGGGGGCAGCGCCAGCGCATCGCCATCGCCCGCGCGCTGCTCAAGGACCCCCGCATCCTGATTCTCGACGAGGCCACCAGCGCCCTGGACAACGAGTCCGAGGCCCTGGTGCAGGCCGCCCTCGACACGCTGATGCAGGGCCGCACCACCTTCGTGATCGCCCACCGCCTCAGCACGGTACGCAACGCGAACCGCATCCTGGTGATGGACGCCGGAGAGATCGTGCAGGACGGCACCCACGCCGAGCTGATGGCGGCGGGCGGCCTGTACCGCGACCTCTACGAACTCCAGTTCCGCCAGGAGCAGCAGGCGCGGGCCGAACTGGTTTAAGGACCGGCCACCAGCGAAGAACAGGAGGCCAACACCGCCCGCGCGGACGAGGCGTCAGGCGTCGAGAACGCCGGCGTACACCTCATCCAGCGTCAGCAAAGTGTTCAGGCAGGGAATGGAGATGGTTCCCTCGCCCGCCAGTTCCACCTCCTCCCAGCCGTCCGCCGTTCTCTGAACGATCCGCACGAAACGTCGCGTGGCGTCCACAAGCAGATAGGTCTGGAGGCTGGGGAGGCTGGTGTAGGCCCAGAGCTTATCGTTGCGGTCGGTGTCCCCGGTGCTGGGGCTGATACCAAATTGCGTTGATTCGCAAGAATCAACCGAGCGGACTGGCACAGCTCCGCAGGAGAGCGAGCAGCAAAAAGTACCGGCTGGCGGCGATGGACGACGAGCGGGTCAGCCTACGTCTCTCATGGCAAGAAAGGCGAGGGGCCGCCCCTGAGCCTGTGGCCGCCTAGAACATCCGGCGCTTTCCCGGATGTTCTGGAATCAGAGCCAGTCGGTATGAGGACCTCGGTCAGCAGGCAGGGTTCAAGGGAAAAGGTGATCTCGCGCGGCATCGGTTCGCAGGTCACGACCACATCGGGGTAGGAGTAGACCCGCTTTCCCGTCGGCTTGGTCGCGTTCACACGCATGTCTGAGGTGTAGACGCGGCAGCCCGCCTGCCGTGCCCTGGGGAGCAAAGCTGCCCCGATCCCGTGCCCACTGCTGGCCCCCGCCTGTGCCAGCGTCGGCCCGTGTAGGGGGTAAACGTACCCGTCCACGAACTCCCGCTTAACCGGGCTATGCGGCTCGGTGCGGAGGTACTCCTCCTCCGTCATCTCCTCGGCGTGTTCCCAAAAATCAGGCGTGGGGCCACGCATGGCCGTATGGTACGCCCTCAAAAAACCCGCCTCCAGTGAGAAGGCGGGCCGGGTTCTCTCCTGCTTCAGTCCATCGCCGTTGCCAGGGCGGGCGCGGGCTGGGAGGCGTTGGCCCCGATGGAGCGCAGCCGCTCGGCCAGGCGCTCGTAGCCCCGGTTGAGGTACTGCACGCCGTCGATGATGGTTTCGCCCTCGGTGGTCAGCGCCGCGACAAAGAGGGCCGCGCCGGCGCGCAGGTCGGCAGCCTTGACGGGCGCGGCGTGGAGGGGGCCGCCCTGGATGACCTGGGTGTAGCCGCTGACGGTGATGTTCGCGCCCATGCGGTGCAGCTCGGCCACGTGCGTCAGGCGGTCGGGGTACACCGGGTCCTGCACCACGCTGGTGCCGGGAATGGTGGCGAGTAGGGCGCTCATCTGGGGCTGCACGTCGGTGGGAAAGCCGGGGAAGCTCTGGGTGGTGATGTTCACGGGCTTCAGGTCCCGGTCCCGCGCGTCCACGATCAGGCGGTCTTCCGTTTCCAGAATGTCTACGCCCATCTCCATCAGCTTGGCGCTCACGGCCCGCAGGTGGTCGGGGCGCACGTTGGTCAGCACCAGGCGGCTGCGGGTGGCCGCCGCCGCGATCATGAAGGTCCCCGCCTCGATGCGGTCGGGAATGACGGTGTACTCGCCGCCGTGCAGCGCCTGCACCCCGCGGATGGTCAGGGTGTTGGTCCCGGACCCCTGGATATCCGCGCCCAGCGCATTCAGGAAGCCGATCAGGTCCACCACGTCGGTGTCAATGCTGGCGTTTTCCAGCGTGACCACACCGTCGCCCAGCACCGCGGCCAGGATGGCGTTTTGTGTGCCGCCCACGGTCAGCAGCTCGAAGACGAAGGTGCCGCCCAGGCTGCCCTCCCGCCGCGCGTCGAAGTTGCCGCCCTCCTCCTCCACGTGGACCCCCACGGCGCGGAAGGCCTTGACGTGCTGATCGACGGGGCGGTAGCCGAAGGCGCAGCCGCCCGGCATGCTCACGGTAGCCCGGCCCGCGCGGGCAATCAGCGCGCCCATCATGATGAAGCTGGCGCGCATCTTGCTAACCAGGGCATAGGGCGCGTCGGTGTTGAGGATCTCGGGCGTGTGCAGCGTGAGGCTGTTGGGGCCGACCCAGGCGTGGCGCGTGCCGATGTGGTGCGCCAGATCGAGGATGGTGTACACGTCCGACAGGCGCGGGACGCCGTGCAGGGTGACGGGTTCGCTGCTCAGGAGGCTCGCCACGATGATCGGCAGCGCCGCGTTCTTGCTGGGCTGAACGGCGATCTCGCCGGAGAGTTCCCGGCCTCCCTGGATGTGCAGCGGCGTCAGTTGCATGGTGGTCCTTTCGGGCGCGCGACAGGGCGCGGAGGGGGTAGGTGCAGAGGGGTCAAGGTATCCGGGCACACCCGGCCTGTGGCTGAGTGCATGTTACACATGATGCTCACCCTGCGTCTAGGCTGTTTGGGACCGTAGCAGTACGGGGTGAAGATGCTGCACGTGCCGCCCCAGGCGGACAGCACTCAGGCGGGAGCGATGCGGCTGATGTTGAGGGGACTCCCGGTGCGTGCTACGCTGCCCCGCAAGTCAGCGCGTCACCACAGACGGTGGGCGCACCCCGCCGGAAGCAACAGGGCCGGGAGCAGCAGGAGAGGGAGAGGGATGCCCAAGAAGGAACGTAAACGCCTCCAGGTCGTCATCAGCGAGGAACAGGACGCCTTGCTCACGCGCACCGCCTACGAACTCTCCAGCCCCGAGCGCCTGATCAGCAAGAGCGAGGTCGTGCGCCTCGCCATCGAGAAGATCGCCCGCGAGCTGGGCGACGGCGAACACCTCGACGAGTACCGCCTGCTGCTGGACCACGACGAAGTGGCCGACGATCAGGCCTGAGAGAACACTGCACCGCAATAGAGAGCGCCGCCAGGCTGAACCTGGCGGCGTCCGCGTTTCTGTTGTGGCCCAGGAATGGCTCCCCAGGACGGGGCAGGCAGGCTAGCGGGCCGAACCGTAGACGGGACCACCGGGCGGCAGCACCCGGCGCGCGCTGAGGAGTCGCGGCGACCAGTAGGTGTCGCTGAGCAGGCGGTCGACCGCGACCTGACCCTTGTAGGAGTTGGCATTCACGAACTGGTCGTCGCCCAGGTAGATGCCCACGTGGGTCACCTCGCCGCGCCCGGTGGTGTCGAAAAACACCAGGTCGCCGGGTTGCAGGTCCGCGAAGGCGACCGGCACGCCGACCTGCGCCTGATCGGCACTGCGGCGCGGAAGCTGCACCCCCAGCGGCGAGAAGACTTGCAGGACGAGGCCGCTGCAATCCAGGCCGCTGGAGCTGGTGCCGCCATACACGTAGGGCACCCCCAGCAGCGCGAGGGCCGTGCCGCGCCAGTCCCCGGGCTGCCCGCGGGTAATGGTCGTCACCGACGCCGCCACGGGCACGCCGACGGTGACCGGCGCGGCAGCCTGCACCGGAGCGGTGGCCTGTGCCACCACCGGACGCGCCGCGCCGCCCGGCATCCGCAACACCTGGCCGACTTCCAGAATGGTGTCGCGCGGCAGGGTATTGGCCGCGAGCAGGCCGTCCACCGTCACGCCGAAGCGGCGGGACAGCGAGTACAGCGTGTCGCCCTTCTGCACCGTGTAGGTCGCTAGGTCGCGCACCCGCAGCACCTGGCCGACCCGCAGGTCGGGCGTCGAGAGGCTGTTCAGGGCCAGCAGCGCCTCGACACTCAGGCCGTGAGCGCGGGCCAGGCTGTAGGCCGTATCCCCCGGCTGGACCGTCACCGTCAGCCCGGCGTCCCCGGCCTGAACAGACGAGGACCCGGTCAGCGGAGTGCTTCCCGGGTCGAAGGTATTGGCAGCCTGAGCATGAGACACGGCCCCGGAGAGGGACAGGAGGGCCAGCAGCAGTGCGGTGCGGGTGAACACAGGCATGTGGGGACTCACAGGGCGCGAAGACACACAGGCGGAACAACCAGGGCAGGACACCCCGGAAAGCTCAACATGAGAGCAGCTCAAGGAAAACTAAAGTATGGGAACCGTAACATGCAAAGGTCACATTTGCCAAGCCCCCTTCCCAGCCCCGGCGGCAGGCACAGGGGGACAGGCGTGTTCTGCGGCTGGGGACAGCCCTTTTTCCCCCGGTTGCCAGGCCTATCCTGGGGGGGTGCTTGCGCGTGCCTCCGCGTGGCGCACGCGGACCTTCAGTGCGCTGCGCCACCCCTCCTACCGCCGTTACTGGTTCTCTCAACTGCTGTCGCTGGTCGGGTCGTGGATGCAGACGACCGCGCAGCAGTACCTCGTGCTGGAACTCTCCGGCGGCAGCAGCGCGGCCCTGGGCTACGTCACGGTCACGCAGTTTCTGCCCAGCCTGCTGCTGTCGCTGTTCGCCGGGGCCGTGGTCGACCGGGTCCCCCGGCGCAGGGTGCTGCTCGCCACCCAGGCCACGCTGATGCTGACCGCCACGGTCCTGGCCGTGACCACGCACCTGGGCATCGTGACGCTGCCGCTGGTGATGGTGCTGGCCTTTGTCAGCGGCACGGCGAACGCCTTCGACATGCCCGCCCGGCAGAGCATGGTCGTGGACTTCGTGCCGCGCAGCGACGTGCCCAACGCGGTCGCGCTCAACAGCCTGTCCTTTAACGTCTCGCGCACCATCGGCCAGGCGCTGTTCGGGGTGGTGGCGGCGCTGGGCGTGTCGCTGCTGGCGGGGGGCAACGCGGACAACCTGGCCCGGCTGGCCCTGCCCTTCTACCTGAACGTGGCGTCGTTTTTCGTGGTGCTGTTCGTGATCGCCACGCTGCCCTTCCCGGTGCGCGAACACGCCGCGCGCGGCAGCGTGCTGGAGGACATCCGCGAGGGCCTGGGCTACGTACGCCGGACCCCCGCTCTGCGGAACGTGATGCTGCTGGTGGGTGCCCTGAGCCTGACCATTATCAACTTCAACATCATCATTCCGTACTACGCCCGCGTCGTGTTCGGGGCGCGGGAGGCGGCCTTCGGGGTCCTCTCGGCGGCCTTTGGGGTGGGCGCGATGGCGGGGGCACTGTGGCAGGCCAGCAAGCCCAACCCGCTGCGGAACCTGCGGCTGGGCGGCGTGCTGCTGGTCGCCAGCACGGTCCTGCTCGCCTTTGCGCCGGGGCCGCTGCTGGGCACGCCCATCCTGGCAGTCTGCGGCTTCGGGATGCTCTCGCTGCTGGTCAGCGCCAACAGCACGGTGCAGCTCACCATTCCCGACCACCTGCGCGGGCGGGTGATGAGCCTGTATTCCTTCGTGCTGATCGGGATGGGGCCGCCCGGAGCCTTGATCGCCAGCAACCTGATCAGCAAGGAGGGACCGCTGGGACCGCGCTGGGGCCTGGTGGCCCTGGCCCTGCTCGGCGGGCTGGCCCTGCTGCTGCTGTGGTCGCGCCTGCCACGCCAGATCACGCCGCCCGCGGCCCAGAGCGTTCCCGCCGACTGACCCCCACCCGCCGCTGCCCCTTTCTCAAAGGCCCGTGAGGGCGGGGCAGCGGCGGCGGCTGTTATGCTGCGCGCATGAGTTCGGACCGCAACCATGTGCTGATGACGTGGGCGTTTGTCCTCCTGGCGCTCGGCGCACTGGTCGGCATCGGCACGACCGCCGCCCTGCTCGCCCGCAAGGACCGCCCCCTGCCCGACGACCCGGACGCGCCGCTGTTTATCTAGCCGCCAGCTTCCAGCCGCCAGCCCCTCAAGCTGGCCGCTGGCTGCCCTAGAACGGCCAGACGCGCGGAATCACCAGCAGCGCCACCACGAACGTCACCAGGGTCAGACCCGCCCCCACCCGCACGAAGTCAAGGAAGCGGTAGCGGCCCGGGCCGTAGACCAGCATGCAGGACGGTTCCAGCGGCGTGATGAAGGAGTTGCTGGCGGCGATGGTAATCCCCACGACAAAGGGACGGGGGTCGTAGCCCAGGGCCTTCGCCGTGCCGATGGCGAGGGGCAGCATCACCAGGGCGGCGGCCTGGTTGCTCATGGGCTGGGTGAGGGCGACCGTCACCGCGAAGAGGGCGGCTAGCAGGCCGTAGGGGCCGAGCGGCTCCAGCACGCCCGAGAGGGCACCCGTCAGCACCCGCGCCGCCCCGGTATCCTCGAAGGCGGTGCCGAAGGCCAGCATGCAGGCCACCAGCACGATCACCGGCCACTCGACCGCGCGGTAGGCCTCCTCGGGGGACACCAGACGCAGCGCCAGCGCCAGGGCCGTGGCAATCACGACGGCCACGCTGAGGGGCAGCAGGCCCAGGCCGCCGGCCACCACTGCGCCGCCGAACAGCAGCAGGGCCAGCGGAGCCTTGCGCAGGTCGCGCTGCTCCTCGGTGAGGTCGCCCAGCACGGTCAGGTAGTCGCCCAGGGCCGCCACCCGGTCGGCGCTGCCCTGAACCAGCAGTACGTCCCCCACCTGCACACGGAGGCCGCCCAGGCGCTCGACGGTGCGGGCGCGGCGGTGCAGGGCCAGGACCGACACGCCGTAGCGCTCGCGGAACCGTGCCTCGCGCAGGGTGCGCCCGGTGAGGGGGCTGCCGGGCATCACCACGGCCTCGACCAGCCGCACCGGGGCCGTGCCCTCGTCCTGGAGCTTCTGCTCGCTCTTGCTGAAGACGCCCAGGGTACTCTTGCCGGTCAGGATGCGCTCGGAGGGGCCTTCCACCGCGAGCGTGTCCCCCTCCTGCACCCGGAAGTCGGGGCCGGGCGCATACACGGTGTCCTGGCCGCGCCGCACGGCGACGACGGTCAGGCCGTGGTCGCGGCCCAGGCCCGTCTCGCGCAGGGTCTGCCCGGCCAGCGGACTGCCGGGGGCGACCGTCAGGTCCGCGAGGTAGGCCCGCAGGGATTCCTCCAGGGCGGCCTCCTGCGCGGGCAGCAGCCGGGGCGCGACGAAAAAGAGGTACAGCAGGCCCACCAGTGCGACCGGCAGGCCGACCCAGGCCAGCTCGAAAAAGCCCAGCGGCTTCAGGCCCATGCCCGGCAGCGCCCCCGAGACGACCAGGTTGGTGGTGGTGCCAATCAGGGTCACGGTCCCGCCCAGGATGCTGGCAAAGGCGAGCGGCATCAGCACGCGGCTGGGGGCGATGCCCGCCCGGCGGGCCAGGCCGGTCACGACCGGAAGAAAGACGGCGGTCGTGGCCGTGTTGCTGGTAAAGGCACTCACGCCCGCCACCGCGCTCAGCATCCCGCGGATCACGCCGCCCGCGTTCCGGGCGCGGCGGGCCAGAGTCGTGCCGATCCACTCGATCACGCCCGCCCGCAGCAGCACCCGCGTCAGGATGAACAGGCCCGCGAGCGTCAGCACGGTGTCGCTCCCGAAGCCCGCAAAGGCCTCCTTGGGCTTCAGCAGCCCCAGGGCCAGCAGCGCGCCCAGCAGGAGCAGCGCGGTCACGTCCACCGGCAGCCACTCGGTGGCGAACAGCACCAGGGCGGCGACGAACAGGATCAGCAGGATGGTGACGGGGTCCATGAATCTCCGCGGGGATGCGTCCCCGATAGCAGGATGAGAACTGAAGGTCCAGGAAACTCGAACAGGGGCACAGCGGCCTGCCCTGAGCGGCCCTCACGTTACCTGCCGCCCCACCTGCCCGGCACCTGGGGCACCCTTAGGGCAGGGTTCAGAAAGGTTCGGCAACCTTTCTGAGCCGAAAACCGGGATGCGGGCGGTGCGCAGCGAAGTGGCCGCCTGCCTGGAGCGGCCCCCCCTCCACTGCGCGCCGCCCTAAGGCTGTTCGCCCGTCCCCGTCGCCAGGCGCGTGAGGGCTGCCGTCAGCACGGCCACGGCCCGGTCGTACTCGGAGAGCAGGAGGTGTTCGCCGGGCGTGTGGTCCAGGGCGCTGTCGCCGGGGCCGTAGGCGACGGTGGGGACCGGCCACTGCGGTGCGACCACGTTCATGTCGCTGGTGCCGGTCTTGACCTTGAACACGGGGGTGCCGCCCTGCTCGCGGATGGCGACCCGCAGCGCACGGGTCAGCGCGTTGTCGCGGGGATGGCGCACGGCGGTCTCGTGCCCGGTGAAGGTCAGGGTGAGGGGCAGGTCACGCAGCAGCTCCCGCAGGTTCTCCTCGGCGGCGGCGGGAGACAGGCGGGGCGGGAGGCGCAGGCCGACGCTGCCCTCCGCAATCTGGGCCAGGCCGTCGGTGCGGGAGGCGAGGCTCTGGAGGGTGGCCTGAACGCGGTCGAAGATGCCCTCCCCGGCGGCGGGGGCTGCCCAGGCGCGCACCCGGAACCAGGCCTCGGCCAGATCGTCGGCGGCGCTGGTGCCCTCGCCCGCCGTGTGGAAGTTGTCCTTTTCCACCCGCAGGTGGGCCACCAGGCGGCCCTTGTACCCCAGCGTCAGGCCCGCCCAGCCGCTCGGCTCGCCAATCAGGACCAGGTCGGGGCGGTACTGCCCCAGGGCGTGCCGTGCGCCGCGGCTGCTGGGCACCTCCTCCTCGGTCGCGCCGACACAGATGAAGCGTGCGCCCCGCAGTGCCATCTGCGGCAGGGCCGCCACCGCCGCCACGAACGCGCAGAAGCTGCCCTTGGCATCCACGCTGCCGCGCCCGTACAGCACGCCTTCCTCCACCCGCACCGGGATGTCGCCGGGCACCGTGTCGATGTGCCCCAGCAGCACGACGGTCAGCGGCCCCGAGCCGCGCTCGCCCACCGCGTTTCCGGCCCCGTCGATATGGGCCGCGAAGCCATGAGCGCTCATCCAGTCCGTCAGGAAGGCCGCCACCCGCGCTTCCTGGCCGGAGACGGAAGGCAGGCCCACCGCACCGACAACCAGATCGCGGGCGGCCGTGGTCGGCTCAGGCCCCGGCGTCATCCGTGCCGTTCCCCTGCGTCCGGTCTGCGGGGGATGTACCACGGCCCCCCTCCGCCACCGCCCGCGCCAGCGACACGAGCAGCCGGGTCACATCCGCAAAGGCCAGCAGCGCGATGCAGCCCACGCCCCCGGCGATCAGCGTCCACATCCCGCCCAGGCGCGCGCCGTCGAGGTACTGGAAGACGGCCAGCCCGACCGCCGCGAGGCCCAGCACCACCGCCAGCAGTTGCAGGCGGCCCACCAGCCCGCCCACCGCGTTCGCCCGCGTCGCCAGCGCGGGTAGCAGGCTCTCGGCCCCGGCAGCGGCCGCGCGGACCGCCGGCTTGGAAGGCACGGGCGTGGGGGCTGGGGTGGCGACCGCCGGAGTCTGTGTGGCTGGAGTCTGGGTAGCCGGAGTCTGGGCGGCCGGCGGTGCCGTGACCGGGGCAGGGGCTGGCTGCCCGCGCACCTCCTGCACCGTGCCCGGTCTGGGCGTGGCTGCGGTCTTGTCCTGGACAGGGCTGGGAGTCGGGGTGACCGGCCGCTCCTCCCGCTTCACCGGCTCCTTCCTGTCCTCGCTGACGGTGCCGGGCACCGCGCCCAAGACCACGGTGGAGGCGGCGGGCGTGGGGGCAGGCGGCGTGGGCGTGGCGGTACCGGAGGAAACCGCCGGGGCGGGAGCACTCTGGGGGCTGGATTTGGGCACGCTGCCGAAGGTCTTGTGGCCTCCGGGGGTGGGGAGCGGCGCGGCGGGCAGGTTCTTGGCGCGGGCGGTCGCGTCACGCACCTGGGCGAAAAAGGCCTGGACCTGGGCCGGGTCGTAGCCCAGCAGGCTGGCCGTGAGGGCGGTCCCGGCGGGCGTTTCCACCCGCAGCAGGCCATTCTGATCGCTGTGGATGCGGGTCAGGTCGCGCAGGGTCACGCGGCGGGTGCCGTTCTGATCCTGGTACACCAGCAGGTCTTCCAGCAGGGCAAAAAAGGCCTCCCCCTGCTCCAGAACGGCGACGGGCGTCGTTCCGATTCCCAGACCCCTCAGGGCCGTCTGCACGCGGTCATTCATGGCTCTCTCCTCACCTTGAGGGGCAGGATAGCGGGTCTGTCGCCGCGCCTGCGCTCCGTCCCCCGTGGTGGGGGCGGGGAACGGGAATGAAGGCCCGCGCAAACTGCACCTCACCCGCCCGGCCCGCTGCAGGTCAGACTGGGGCATGACAGGTTCAGACAACCGCTACGGCGACGCGCCCCTGGGCAAGAGCGTCGAGGAAATCCAGCAGGAAAGCGGCAACCGGGTGAACTCGCCCGTGGAGGGCGAACAGATCCGCGACCAGGACGCCGCCGCCCTGCCCGCCATCGTGAACGGCAACGGCAGCAGCATCCCCGCCGTCGTGAATCCGGGCGGCCTGATGGAGGGGGGCAGCGGTGCCAACGACGGCACGCAGCAACCCAGCCGCGACAGCAGCGAGGGCACGGTCTAGCACCACCTTCCAGGCGGGCAGCACGAGGGGGCAACGTGGCGCGGGCCACCGCTTGCCCCCTCTGTTCTGGCCCAGGGCCGGGGGTGAAAAGGTGTACGCTGGAACAAACCTGTTCATCAGCCCTCACCGTCCTGGGAGGTTTTCATGAAGCGCACCGTTGCCCGTCTGCTGTGGCTCGCCGCTCCTCTCGCGCTCGCCGCGCCTGTGCTGGCCGCCGTCACGCAGGCCAGACCTCCTGCCGGTGCGCCTCCCGGCGGCAATCCGCTGGAGCTGAAGTACAGCACGCCCAATGCGGCGCACGGGGCGCAGCTCTCGGCCAGCGTGTGCCAGAAGTGCCACGGCCCGGCAGGCGTCAGCACCGATGCCGGCTATCCCCGCCTGGCGGGGCAGGTGCCCGACTATACCCGCTTCCAGCTCGCCGCCTTCCGGGCCAAGCTGCGTCCCAGCCCGGTGATGCAGGCTGTGGCGAGCCACCTGAGCGATCAGGACATCGCGGACCTGGCCGCCTACTTCTCGGCGCAGGCGGTCGGCCCGGCCTGGAAGACCCAGGACGCCGCCCTGCGCGCGCGGGGCGAGGCGCTGTTCCTGCGGGGCGACCCGGCGCGCAACGCCATCGCCTGCGCCGTCTGCCACGGGCAGAGTGGCCGTGGCGTGGATCACCTGGGTGTGGCGAGCGTCACCAACCAGGCACCCAAGTACGCGCTGGACGTGCTGCACGAGTTCAAGAACGCGCCGGGCTTCGGGGGCATTCCCCAGCCCGAGGCCATGCGGATAGTGCTGCGGCCCCTGGGCGAGGACGACCTGAGGGCACTGGCCGCCTACATCAGCAGCATGACGCCGTAGGCCAGCAGGCCGCGTGAGGCCGCTTCAGCGCACCCGGACGCCCTTGCTGGCAGGCTGGGTGCGCAACCAGGCCACGAAGCGGCGCACGGCGTCATGGGCGAGCAGGGCGTCCACCGTGTGGTACTCGCCCGCCAGTTCCGCGTTGCTGAAGGTGCGGTGCAGGAACTTGTGACAGGCCGGGCACAGCAGCACGGTGGGCAGTTCCTGCACCTTCACCCCCTGCCGCCGCCCCTGCGAGCGGGGCACCAGATGATGCTCGGTCAGCACCGGCGTCTCGCGTTCGCACAGGGCGCACACCTCGGGTTCGCGGGGCGGAGGCGGCCAGTTGGATTCGGGGCGGCGGCGGGCCATCGGGAAGATGATGGCGTGTGGCAGGCAGGGAAACCGGGTGGGGGATTACGGGACGGGTAAGTGGTCAGTGGGAAGTGGGGAGTGGAAAAGGAAAGCGGAGGCAAAAGCCTGCGCCTTCGCCCCCACTCACCACGAACCACTTCCCACTTACAGCTTCGTCAACTTGGGGTACTTCCGGATCGCCTCGTCCTCGCTGAGGAACTCGCCGGGGGCGTCGGGACTCCAGACCACCTCGGCGCGGATGAGGTCGCCGGGGGTCACGCTGCTGATGGCGCTGAGGGCGGCGCGGGCCTCCTGCGCGGTGGTCACGCCCGCCGGGGGCAGGTTGCCCAGGGCGTGGGCGGCGACCGCAATCGTGACGGCCAGGTACAGGTCGCCCGCCTCCTGCTGGAAGGTGTAGTCGGTGCGGTGCTCGAAACCGGTGTTCACGTCGCGGTTCTGGTAGTTGCTGGTGGTCTGGTCGGTGAAGGCGGCGCGGGCCTCGGTGGCCCAGGCCCCCACCTGGCTGTCGGCGCTGCTGGCGGCCCCCTGCGCGCGCTCCACGTTGCCGTAGGCCCAGCGCTCGGGGTGGCGCAGCACGACCAGCGCGGCCTCCTGAAGCATCCGGGCCAGCCCCTCGTTGGTGTCGGGGTCGCCCTGTTGCGCCACCCGCTGGAGGTCACGCTTGACCTCGTCGCCCTCGGCCAGCAGAAGCTGAACGCTCACCGCCTGCGCCGTGCCGCTGACGGCCCCCAGCCCGCCCAGACCCCGCGCGCCCCCGCCACCTCCCAGGCTGCGGCGCATGAAGCCCACCACGCTGAAGATCACCAGGCCGAACACCAGCAGGCCAATCAGGCCGAAGCCGCCGCCCCCACCGCCGTAATAACCGCCACCCAGGCCGCCCCCGCCGATGATGATGGGGCCGCTGTACCCCCCACCGGAATAACCGCCGCCCGAGTACCCCCCGCCCCCGGAGCTGCCGCCCGTGCTGCCGCCGAAGCCGCCCCCCGACTGCGCGGCGGCGTGTCCCAGCAGGGCCAGCGCGGCGAGGGCGAGCGCGAGCAGGGCCAGCGCGATAAGGACTCGCCGGAGTGTCGGCGGCGTGAACGGTCGCGTGAAGGTCGGCATGATGCCCCAGTGTATGAGGTGAGGCCGCGCCGGGTTCCCGCGAGGTGAAGGGAGGGCCAAGAGCGGTGGGGGACGAAAGACGGGGCAGGCAGGCCCCCACGCCATGCCTGCCCGGTGGGAAGCCTGGGCCTCCTGTTTGTCCGCTTCCCACCCGGACCTCTAGGATGAGAACGTGGAAACCTCAGGCGCGGACCAGGGCCAGGCGGCCCCGGCACTCATCTCGCAGAGAATCGCCGAACTCGGGGACTGGCGCGGGGAAACCCTGGGCAGAATGCGCCGGCTTATCCAGGAGGCCGTCCCGGACGTCGTCGAGGAGTGGAAGTGGGACACGCCGGTCTGGTCGCGCTGCGGCATCATCTGCACGGGGGAAGCCTACAGGAACGCCGTCAAGCTGACCTTCCCCAGGGGCGCGTCCCTGGAGGACCCGGCGCGTCTCTTCAACGCGAGCCTCGCCGGGAACGCCCGCCGCGCCATCGATCTTTACCAGGGAGAAGAAGTGGACGGGGCCGCCTTCCAGGCGCTCGTCCGCCAGGCGGTCGCCCTCAACGGGGCGGGCAAGACAGGCAAGAACGGGGCGGGCAAGTCGAAGCCACCGAAGAAAGCGAAGTCCTGAGGACCTGTGTTAGCGGCCCCAACCCGCCTCTTCCCGCCACACACGCCCTACACTCCATCCATGACCACAGACCCCACCATCACCCTGACCAGCGACCAGTGGGAGGCGTTTCTAGCGGACCTCTACGAGCGCGACGACCGGCTGGAGCGACGTGAACCGGGCCAGGCGTACCTCCCCGAGGAGGACGTGGACCCCTACGTGCTGAGCGGCCACGCCGAGGCGCTGCGCAGCGCGGAGGTGGAGGGCGACCTCTGGGGCACGCTGGCCGACCTGGAGGAGGAAGCTGGGGATGAGGAGGAGGCATGGGCGAAAATCGTCGCCTTTTACCTCGACCGGGGCTGCGTGCTGCTGCGCGTGGCGGACGCGGACGAACCCGAGGAATGGCTGCTGGAGGAGGGCCTGGCGCGGCGGCTGGGGCTCCTGGGGCCTGCGCGGGGGTGAACCCCGCCTGAACGGGCGCTCATCCGTTTATGAGAGGGCGGGCCTACCCTGACCTCATGTTTGAACGCGAAGAACGTCACTTTCCGCTGAAACGCCTCCTGCTGCTGGGTGCCCTGATCGGCGGCGTCGCCTACTACTTCAGCCGCGAGCAGAACCGCCGCGCGCTGGACCAGAAGCTCTCCGAACTGGGCCTCAAGGACGCCGCCGAGAACGTGGGCGACAGCGTGGCCAAGGGCTGGGAAAAGACCAAGGACGCCGCCACGAGCGCCGGGCACGTCATCGCTGACAAGGCGGGCGAGGTCAAGGACGCCGTGCAGCAGGGCGGCGTGCAAGCAGGTCTGGACAAGGCCAAGGACGTGGCAGGCGAGGCCAAGGTGGCCGTGCAGGGCGCTGCCGCCGAGGCCGGGGACGCCGCGCGCAACGTGGCGAACACCGCCAAGGACCAGGCGCAGGACGTGAAGCCCCGCCTGCAAGACGCCGCCCAGGACGCGAAGCAGAACGCCCAGCAGGCCGTGGATCAGGCGAAGGACAAGGCCCAGCAGACCGCCGCCGACATCAAGGCCGATGCGCGCCAGAACCTGAACCAGGCCCAGAACGCGGCGCAAAACGCGGCTGCCAACGTCCGCGAGGGTGCCCAGAACGTGAAGAACGACGTTCAGAACGCCGCGCAGAATGTCAAGAACGACGCCCAGAACGCGGCCAACAACGCGAAAAACAACGTCAAGGACGCCGAACGCCGCATGTAACCCCGGCGAAGCCTGCCAGAACCTCCCCGCGCGGGAGGTTTTTTCGTGACGCCTGCCCCGCGCGCCGCTCCCCTCCCCCGCTACACTCCGGACATGACGCGCAGGGACCAGGAGGGCCAGACCCAGACGCTGGAACGCACCCAGGTCCAGCGCCCCAGGCTGTACCGGGTGCTGCTCCTGAACGACGACTACACACCGATGGACTTCGTGGTGGAGGTGCTGGAGCGCTACTTCCGCAAGACGGAAACGGAAGCGCAGCTCATCATGCTGGCCGTCCACCACAAGGGGCAGGGCGTGGCGGGGGTGTACACGCGGGACGTGGCCGAAACCAAGGTCGCGCAGGTGACGGCGCATGCCCGCCAGGCCGGGCACCCGCTGCGGCTGGTGGCGGAACCGGAGGCGGACGCATGATCGGCGACCACCTGCAAGTCACAATTGGCCGCGCCGCCGACTACGCCCGCGAGGCCGGGCACGAGTACGTGACCCTGGAACACCTCCTCCTCGCCCTGACGCACGACCCTGAGGCGCGCGAGGCGCTGCTGGCCGTGGGGACGGACGTGGAGAAACTGCGGGGTGATCTGGAGGAACTGCTGGACGACCTGGAGGTGGTGGAGGACGCGCAACCCGACTTCACGCTGGGCGTTCACCGGGTGGTGCAGGGCGCGGTGCTGCAACTCCACGCCAGCGGCAAGGGCCATGAGCAGGCCGACGGCGCGCGCGTGCTGGTCGAGCTGCTGGAGGAGGAGGACTCCCCCGCCCGGGCCGCACTCGAAGCCCAGGGTGTGACCCGGCTGGACGTGCTGGGCTACGTGTCACACGGCGCGGCGAAAGTGGCGGGCCGCGAGCGCGAACGGCACGTAGCCGGGGTGGACGGCGAGCCGGAAGCGGAAGCGGCGGAGCAGAACCCCCTGGACGCCTACGCGACCGACCTCACCGCGCAGGCGAAGGCGGGCGAGTTCGACCCCGTGATCGGGCGCGAGGCCGAACTGGAGCGCATGGTGCATATCCTGGCGCGGCGGGCCAAGAACAACCCCGTGCTGGTGGGCGAGCCGGGCGTGGGCAAGACGGCGCTGGCCGAGGGGCTGGCGCAGCGGGTGGCGGACGGGAAGGCTCCCGGCTTCCTGCGCGGTGCGTCCGTCTACGCCCTCGACCTGGGCGCGCTGCTGGCTGGGACACGCTACCGGGGCGACTTCGAGCAGCGGCTCAAGGCGGTCCTGAGCGCGCTGGACGGTCAGAACGCGGTGCTGTTCATCGACGAGCTGCATACCCTGGTCGGGGCCGGGGCCACCGAGGGCGGCAGCGTGGACGCCGCGAACCTCCTCAAACCGGCGCTGGCCCGTGGTCGGCTGCGCGTGCTGGGCGCGACCACCCCCGCCGAGGTGCGCTACCTGGAGAAAGACCGCGCGCTGTGGCGGCGCTTTCAGACGGTGGAGGTGCCCGAGCCGTCCGAGGAGGACGCCCTGGCGATTCTGCGTGGCCTCGCGCCGGGGTACGCGAGCCACCACGGCGTCACGTACACCGGGGAAGCCCTCTCGGCCGCCGTGCGTCTCTCGGCCCGGCATCTGCGCGACCGTTTCCTGCCCGACAAGGCCATCGACGTGCTCGACGAGGCCGGGGCCGCCCGCTCCTCCGCCGGGAAGGGCGGCGAGATTGGCGAGGCCGACATCGAGGCGACCGTCGCCCGCATGGCCCGCGTGCCGGTGGGCGCGGTGAAGGCCGAGGAGGTGAAGTCCCTCGCCACGCTGGAACAGGACCTGAAGGCGCGCGTGTTCGGGCAGGACGCCGCCGTGGGGGCCGTCGCCAGCGCCGTCAAACTCGCCCGCGCGGGCCTGCGCGACCCGCAAAAGCCCCAGGGGGCCTTCCTGTTCGCGGGGCCGACCGGCGTGGGCAAGACCGAACTGGCCCGCGCCCTGGCCGACCGCCTGGGCGTGCATCTGGCCCGCTTCGACATGAGCGAGTATCAGGAGGCGCATACCGTCGCCCGCCTGATCGGTGCCCCGCCCGGCTATGTGGGCTTCGACCAGGGCGGCCTGCTGACCGACGCGGTGGCGAAGAACCCACACGCCGTCCTGCTGCTCGACGAGATTGAAAAGGCGCACCCCGACGTCTACAACCTCTTCCTGCAACTGATGGACCACGGCACGCTGACCGACCACACCGGCAAGAAGGTGGACGGGCGTGGCCTGCTGCTGGTCTTCACCACCAACGCCGGGGCCGCCGACGCGAGCCGCCCGGCCCTGGGCTTCTCCCGCGAGGGCCGCGCGGGCGAGGAGGCCGAAGCGGTGAAGCGCACCTTCACGCCCGAGTTCCGCAACCGCCTGGACGCGGTGATTCACTTCCGGCCGCTCTCGCGCGAGGTGATGGGAAACGTGGTGGACAAGTTCCTGGCGGGGCTGGCCGCGCAACTGGCCGAGCGCGGCGTCAGCCTCACCGTCACGCCCGCCGCCCGCGCTCTGCTGGCCCGGCTGGGCTACGACCCGCAGATGGGCGCGCGCCCCCTCGCCCGCGTCATCGAGGAGCGGGTCAAGCGCCCCCTGGCCGACGAACTGCTGTTCGGGCGGCTCAAGGACGGCGGGACCGTAACCGTGGATGCGGAGGGGGCAACGTTCACCTTCGGGGGCTGAACCCTCCACACCGCCAAAGCTCAGGCAGGGCGGCACCCCGTAGAGCCAGTGAGGCTAAAGCCGGGGTGCCGGTAGACTCTGCGGCCCTGTGTCCCTTGCAGGCTCGGGACATAGGGCCGGCACAGACAAGACGAACACCCGGCGTTGACCGGGTGTTTTTGTCGTCCGATGGTGGAGGCTAAGAGATTCGAACTCTTGACCCTCCGCTTGCAAAGCGGATGCTCTCCCGCTGAGCTAAGCCCCCCAGCGGCGTCCAAGGTAGCAGAGTGACGCGGCGGAGGCAAGATGTAGGCCAGCCGGCCGAGGCTGGGCAGAGGTCGGGCGGGTAGCATGGCCCCATGTTCCGCCGCCGCCCCCCCCTTCCCCCCTTTCCCGTGGGGGCGCTGCTGGTCGGTGGTGCGGCCCGCGACTGGCTGCGGGGCGTGCCACCGAAGGACTTCGATTGGGCGGTCCCTGACCCGGCACGCGCGGCCCGCGAGCTGGCCGCACAGGTGGGCGGCTCGGCCTTCCCGCTGGACGAGGCGCGGGGGTACTGGCGTGTTCATGCCCCGGCCAGTGTGCAGCATGACTTCGTGCCCCTGCCGGAGGACGTGACAGACGATCTGCTCCGGCGGGATTTCACGGTCAATGCGCTGGCCCTCACGGCGGGCAGGAAAGTGCTGGACCCGGCGGGCGGGCAGGCGGACCTGCGGGCGCGGCGGCTGCGGATGGTGTCGGAGGCGAACCTGCGGGAGGACCCCCTGCGGGCGTGGCGGGCCGTGCGGTTCGAGGTCACGCTGGGGTTCCGGCTGGACGCAGCGACGGAGGCGGCAGTGCGGCAGGTCGCGGCAGGCCGGTTGCCGCTGCCTGCGCCGGAGCGGGTCCGCGATGAGGTGCAGGCGCTCCTCTTGCACGCGGAAGCGGCGCGTGGCATGGCGCGGCTGGAAGACCTCGGCCTGCTGGCCCTGACGTTGCCCGAACTGCGCGAGGGGAGAGGGGTGATGCAGGGTGGCTTTCACCACCTGGACGTCTTCGGGCACGGGCTGGAAGCACTGCACCAGCTCCTGGCCCGCTTTCCCGACGTGGACCTGCCGCTGCGCTGGGCGGCCCTGCTGCACGACGTGGGCAAGCCGCGCACCCGCGACACGCAGACGCGCCTGGACCGCACCACCTTCTACGAACACGAGCGCGTCGGCGCGGAGCTGGCGCGGCAGGCCCTCACCCGGCTGCGTCTGCCCGCAGCAGAGGTGGACCGGGTCGCCGCCCTCGTGCGCGCGCACATGGCCCACCTGCCCCTGAATGAGCGGGAGGCGCGGCGTTTCGTTCACCGCCGCCGCGAACTCCTGCCCGACCTGCTGCGGCTGATGCTGGCCGACCGCGAAGCCGCGCGGGGGCCGCAAAGCACCCCGGCGACCCGGCAGGCCTATGCCCTCGGGCTGGAGCGTGTGCTGGCCGCCCTGGAGGAACAGCCCGCTCCCCCTCCCCCCCTCATGACGGGCCGGGACGTGATGGCGCTGCTGGACGTGCCCCCCGGTCCCGCCGTCGGGGAGGCGCTGCGGGCCGTGGCAGAAGCCCAGGCGCTGGGCGAGGTGCGCAGCCCGGAGGAGGCGCAGGCCTTTTTGCTGGGGCGGCGGGAGGGCTAGGACGGGGGCGCATGTGCTCCTCGCCGCCATAGGAAAGACCTGGTTTCTTGCGCCCGCCCCCTTCCGTTTCACAGCGCGGCGAGGCCGGCACAGGCCTCCTTCACACCCGCCCCCTCCAGACTGCCCCACCCCAACGGCTGGCGGCCGGAAGCTGACCGCTGGCCGCCGAGTCCCTGTCAGTTCCCGGTGAAGCGCTTCCGCTATCCTGGCGGCGCATGGCCGCCCAACCTCACCCCCTCACGCCCGACTGGGTCAAGGACGCCGTCTTCTACCAGATTTTCCCCGACCGCTTCGCGCACAGCGGGCGCGTTCAGGGCCTGAACCTCCAGCCCTGGGGCAGCCCGCCGCAGACCCACGGGTATATGGGCGGCGACCTGTGGGGCGTGGCCGAACATCTGGACCACCTTCAGGCGCTGGGCGTGAACGCCATCTACTTCTGCCCGGTGTTCCAGTCCGCTTCCAATCACCGCTACCACACCCACGATTATTTTCAGGTGGACCCCATGCTGGGCGGCAACGAGGCGCTGCGCCACTTGATTGACGAGGCGCACGCGCGGGGGATTCGCGTGGTGCTGGACGGCGTGTTCAACCATGCCAGCCGGGGGTTTTTCCAGTTCAACGACCTGCTGGAACAGGGCGAGGAGAGTGCGTACCGCGACTGGTTCCGCGTGGAGGGCTGGCCGCTGCACGCCTACGACGACGCGCGGCCCGCGAACTATCACGCCTGGTGGGGCATCCGCGCGCTGCCCAAGTTCAACACGAACCACCCCGCCGTGCGCGAGTTCCTGTGGGCCGTGGGCGAGTTCTGGATGCGCTTCGGCATCGACGGCTGGCGGCTGGACGTGCCCAACGAGATCGACGACGACGATTTCTGGCGTGAGTTCCGCCGCCGCGTTAAGGCCGTCAACCCCGACGCCTACATCGTGGGGGAACTCTGGGGCGACGCGCACCGCTGGCTGGCGGGCGACCAGTTCGACGCCGTGATGAACTACCACTTCACCCGGCCCTGCCTGGCCTTTTTCGGGGCGCGGACCCTCGACCACCCCATGAACGAGCGCAGCGGCCTGGGCCACGTGGACGCCATCGACGCCGCGGCCTTTGCCCGGCGGGTGGAGGAGGTCACGCGGATGTACCACCCCGAGATTGTCCGCGCGCAGCTCAACCTGCTCGACTCGCACGACACGGCCCGCTTCCTGACCGCCGTGGGCGGCGACGCCAGCGCCTTTCGCCTCGCCAGCGTCTTTCAGATGACCTACGTGGGCGCGCCCTGCATCTACTACGGCGACGAGGTGGGCCTTCCCGGCGGCCCCGACCCCGACTGCCGCCGCGCCTTTCCCTGGCAGGACGAGGCCGGCTGGGACCGCGAGACGCTCTCGCTGCTGCAAAAGCTCACCGCCGCCCGCCACGCCACCCCGGCCCTGCGCCGGGGCGAGTTCCGCGTCACCCATGCCGGGGGTGAGGAGCTGGTGTATGTGCGCGAACACGCCAGCGGCCACGCGCATGTGGCCCTGAACGCGGCGCTGCACCCCGCCCGCCTGCCCCTCCAGGCCGTGCAACCCGGCCAGTACCGCGACGCCCTGACCGGTCAGGTGTACGAGCTGGGCGGCGACGCGGAGGTGGACGTGCCGGCACGCGGCGCGCTAGTGCTGGTGCCGGCAGAAGGCTGAAGGCACCTCAGCCGAAGCTTTCTCCAGCCATCTGCCTTCTGCCTTCCGCCATCTGCCTAATGCAGCGGCACGTGCCCCGGAAACCCGAGCAGCCAGTCGAGCAGGTCGCCCACCATCGCGGAGGCCGTAACCATACCGCCCGCGCCGCCGCCCGCGAAAATCAGGGAGCCGCATTCCTCACCCTCGTACACCAGCGCGTTGCGGCTGGCCCCCTCGTTGCACAGCGGATGGGTGGCGGGGAGGCGCTGGGGCGCGACGGTGGCGCGCCAGCCTTCCCCCTCGCAGCACAGGTCGGCGACCAGCTTGATGCGTTCGCCTGCTGCCCGCGCCGCCGCCACGTCCTCCAGGGTCACGCCCTCGATGCCCTGCACCTGCACCGCCGAATACGGAAAGTCGCCGTCGGCGCAGAAGCGGGCCAGCACGGTCAGCTTGTGCGCGGTGTCGAAGCCGCCGACATCCAGGGTGGGTGGGTCCTCGGCGTAGCCCAGCGCCTGCGCCTCGGCCAGGGCCTGCGCGTAGGTCTTGCCGCCCTCCATCTGGGTGAGGATGTAGTTGCAGGTGCCGTTCAGGACCGCTTGCAGGCGGGTAAAGGTGCTGGCCCGCAGCACGGTGCTCATCGGGCCGATGACGGGCGTTCCGGCCATGACGCTGGCCTCGTAGTAGAGGCGGCCGGCGAGGGCGTGTTCGCGCAGGTCGTCCCAGCATTCGGCCAGCAGCGCCTTGTTGGCGGTGATGACGGGCCGCCCGCTGCGGAGGTAGGGCAGCAGCAGGGCGAGCGGCTGCTCGATGCCCCCCAGAGCCTCGATGACCACGCTGCTTTCCTGAAGGAAGGCGGGGTCGGCGGTGACGGGCGTGCCGGGGGGCACGTCGCGCGCCTTGCCCGCGTCGCGGACGAGCACGCCCGTGACCTCAATCTGCACGCCGAGGTCGCCGAAGATGTCCTTGCGCCGCTGAAGCAGGTGCAGGATGTTCTGACCCACTGTGCCGCAGCCCAGCAGGCCTACCGTGACGGTTCTCATGGGGGTGACTGTAGCGCCCGCACCTGGCCCCGGCAGCGCCCGGCCTGTTGCCTGCCTTCCGGTCGTCTAGGGAGGGGCGGCGGTAGACTGGGTTCATGATGCCTGTGTCAAGTGTCCCGCACGTCTCCGGGTTGTGTCCGCCGTGGTGAGCCACCGCCTGGAGGAACTGGCCGCCGAGTTCGGCATGGTGGAGCGCGCGCTGGGCGACCCGGCGATGCTCGCCGACCCCCGCGAGTACGCCCGCCTCACCCGCCGCCACCGCGAGTTGACGCCTGTCGTGACCCTCTACCGCGAGCACGCTGGCCTGGGTCAGGACCTGGCGGGCGCGCGCGAGCTGCTGACCGACCCCGACATGCGCGAGCTGGCGCAGGGGGAGGTCGAGGCCCTCAGCGCCCGCCTCGCGGAGGTGGAGGCCGAGCTGGAAGTGCTGCTGCTCCCCACAGACCCCGACGACGCCAAGGACGTGATTCTGGAGCTGCGCGCGGGGGCGGGCGGGGCCGAGGCCGCCCTCTTTGCCGTGGACCTGCTGCGGATGTACACCCGCTACGCCGAGGGGGCGGGCCTGAAACTGAACGTGCTGGACGCCGCGGAAAGCGACCTGGGCGGCGCGAGCAAGGTCGTGGCCGAGGTGACGGGTGACTTCGCCTTTCGCGCCCTCAAGTGGGAGCGCGGCGTTCACCGGGTGCAGCGCGTGCCCGCCACCGAGTCGCAGGGCCGCATCCATACCAGCACGGTGACGGTGGCGGTGCTGCCCGAAGCCGAGCAGGGCGAGGTACAGCTCGACCCCGCCGAGGTCCGCATTGACGTGTTCCGCTCGCAGGGCGCGGGCGGCCAGGGCGTGAACACCACCGACTCGGCGGTGCGCGCGGTGTACCGGCCCGGCACCCCTGACGAGATCGTGGTGGTCTGCCAGGACGGCAGAAGCCAGATCAAGAACCGCGAGAAGGCGCTGGTCGTGCTGGCCTCGCGCCTGGCCGAGCGGGAACGGGCCGCGCGGGAGGAACGCGAACGCGAGACGCGGGCCTCGCAGGTGGGCAGCGGCGAGCGCTCCGAGAAGATTCGCACCTACAACTACCCGCAAAACCGCGTGACCGACCACCGGCTGGAGGGCGAGGTCAAGAACTTCGCGCTCGACAGCGTGATGGCGGGCGGCCTCGCGCCGGTCGTGGCGGCCTTGAGCCGCGACGAACGCGAGCGGCAACTGCTGGAGATGCAGGGCGAAGAGGGCGAACGGGGCAGCTATGGCGCGGCGTGACCTGCTCGTCGCGGCGGGCGTGCTGCGTGACCGCTTCGGGCGGGTGCTGCTGGTCGGCAACGACTGGCAGGGCCTGGGCCGGGTGCGCCATACCCTGCCCGGCGGCGTGGTCGAACCCGGCGAGACGCTGCTGGAGGCCCTCTACCGCGAGATAGCCGAGGAAACCGGCCTCAAGCTGACCGGCATCAAGCACATGGCCTACACGGTGCATATCGAGGACGAGCGCCGGGGCGAGCGCGCGATCGCCGTCGCCTTCGAGGCCACCTGGGAAGGGCTGCTCAATCCCGCCGACCCCGACGGCTTTATCGTGGAGGCCCGCTTCTGCACCCCCGACGAGGCGGTCGAGCTGCTGGAGTCTCCCCCCATGCGCGAGCCGCTGCATGACTACCTGAAGACGGGCGAGCCGGGCCGCTTCTACGCCTTCAAGGGCTGGGACGGGCGCGGTGGGTTGAGGGTGCCGCCGCTGAAGGCCGAACCCTCGGCGCGGTAGGGGTAGGGGCGGCAGGGAAAGTGTGGGGGCGGTCAGGTAAGACAGGCTCTCCCCCACTCCCCGCTTCCCCGCCCCCAGCTTCACGGATAAGGGCAACCCCGCCCGCGCCAACCCCTGCGAGGTGTGGGCCAACGGCAGCAAGTCGGCACCGTCGCCGTCCAGTAAGGCATCCCAGAACGGCACTCCGGTCGGCTCAGGAAGGTGCAGTGGCCTGTCCAGAGCAGTCGTAAGGTTTCGTGGTTCTGCTGGCCGCTGGAAGCTGGCTGCTGATCGCAGTCATGACGGCGTCCTTACGACAAATGCTCTCCGCCCTAAAGCTGCTTCACCAGGATGGGCGTACTGGTCGGCTGGGGGCTGCCGCCCGGCGGCTCGACGCTCACGGCAATCTGCGCCCCCGGCGGCAGACCCGCCAGCAGGAATCCCTGGCCCTGGAACATGCCGAGCGAGACGGGCTGGCCGTCCTGAAGCTGCCACATCTGGTAGGCCTGTCCGGCGGTGGCCGGCTGGCTGAGATGCAGGTAAGCGCGGCCATCGGGCATGCGCACCAGTTGGCCCAGGGTGTCGCCATTCGCGGTCAGGGCCTGCGTGGCGGCCCCCGGAATCTGCACGTACCGCTGGAAGGGGTCGGCGGGAGGCCGCAGGGCGAATGCCAGGGCCAGCGCGGCAGCCAGGCTGAGGGCGGCCAGCAGGGGCCAGGCGACCTGACGGGCGGGCAGGGCGGCGGGCACGGCGGGCACTGCCCGCTCACTTGCCAGTCGGGCCAGCAGGCGGTCCTCGGCCCCGGCGGGCAGGGCCACCTCGGGGAGGGTGTCGGTGAGGGCGAGCAGCGCCTCTTGGTCGGTACGCAGCAGGGCGCGCAGTTCGGGGCTTGTCTCCAGGGCGGCTTGCACGCGGGCCTCCTCTGCCGGGGGCAAGATGCCCAGGGCGTAGGCGATCAGTTGGTCACGGTCGACGGTCACACGCGCTCACCTCCTTCCAGAGCATCCGGCCCCCTCGTACTGCCCTCGCGGCCCAGGACGCCGCGCATCCTTTCCAGGGCCGCCCGCAGCCGGGACTTCACGGTGCCGATGGGCAACCCGGTCAGGGTCGCCAGCTCCGAGTGAGAGTAGCCGCGGTAATAGGCCAGTTCAACCAGTTGACGCTGCGGGGCGTCCAGCACCTGCACGGCACGGTTTGCCAGAATACGGTCGGTGGGGTCGGCGGACTGTACGGGGGAGTCCCATTCCTCCAGTTCCAGCGGCGTCTGCGGACGGTCGCGCAGTTCCTGGAGAAAGCGGTGGTGGGCGATGCTCACCAGCCAGGTCTTGACGCTCGCCCGCGCGGGGTCGAAGCGCGCGGCGTGCCGCCAGGCGTTCATGAAGGCGTCCTGCACGCAGACCTCGACATCGTCACGCTGCCGCAGCATCCGGTACCCCAGGGCATACAGCAGCCGGGCGTAGCGGCGGTGCAGTTCGCGCAGGGCGTCCTCGTGTCCACCCGCCATGGCCTGCATGAGGGCTTCATCGGTCGGCTCGTGGGCAGGTGGCGGCTCGGCAGTCATGAGGTACATGCAGCCTAACAGCTCTGCCCCGCGCCGCCATGTGCCGTCAACCGGCAGGGTCTTAACGAGCAGGCTCAGACGGATTCCGGTTGAACAGTTCGCCAGCCCTGCAAAACCCGGCCGGAAGGAGAACGTGGTGCCCGGACTCCGTATCAGGCGCGGGGCGTGTTCTCGGGCACCACCTGGGCCACGGGTGCCGGGTGAAGGGTGGGGGCAGGCGCGATCACGCCGTCGGCGGGCGCGGCGGGGGTATCCAGGCCGCGCCGCAGTTCCTCGGTCACGGAGCCGGTGGTGCGGCGGAATTCGCGCAGGCCCTGGCCCAGGCTCTTGCCGAGTTCCGGCAGTTTGCGTGGGCCGAACACCAGCAGCGCGACCAGCAGAATAACGAGGAGTTCGGGGGCACCGATATTGGGCATGGCGTGACCTCCTGGGGACACGGCCGGCAGGGCCGGCAGGGAAGGGGCGAAGGGGGAGCGGGAGTGGCGGCACGGCGGCGGAACGCTGGGGGAGCAGCGTCGTCCCGCTGCCGTACCTGTCTGGCTGTATGCCGGCCAGGCCCAATCGGATCACCGGGCGCAAGTGATGGTGAAGGCTGCCTCAACCATAGCCGGGGCCGGCGCTACACTGCCCGCCGTGACCGGCCTCCCCCCCACCCTCGACCTCACCGCCACACCGGGCCGCCTGGACGCCGTGCTGGCCGACCTTGCGGGCGTGAGCCGCTCGCAGGTGGCCGGGTGGATCGCGGGCGGGCAGGTGCAGGTGGGCGGCGTGGTGGTGCAGAAAGCCAGCCTGAAACTCCGGGGCGGCGAGGCGCTGACGGTGCAGGTGCCTCCCCCCCCCGACGCGACCGTGGCCCCCGAGGCCATTCCCCTCGACGTGCTGTACGAGGACGACGTGCTGATCGCCGTGAACAAGCCGCCCGGCATGGTCACGCACCCCGCGCCGGGCGTCACCACCGGCACGCTGGTGAACGCGCTGCTGGGCCGGATGAGCCTGCCCGAGCAACCCGGCGCGGCCGGCCCCGACGGCTACCGCCCCGGCATCGTTCACCGGCTGGACCGGGACACCAGCGGCGTGATCGTGGTCGCCAAGACCGTGGAGGCCCACGCCCGCCTCGCCGCCGCCTTCAAGGACCGTGAGACGCGCAAGACGTATCTGGCGGTGGCCGCGGGAACCTGGAAGGCCGAGGGGCCGGTGAACGTGAACGCGCCCATTGGCCGCCACCCCACCGCCCGGCAGCGGATGACGGTGGGGGGCGCGAACCCGCGCGAGGCCCAGACCCGCTTTACCCCGCTGGAGGCGCACCCGGACGGGCACGGGCGCACGCTGGCGCTGGTGCGCGCCCAGCCCCACACGGGCCGCACGCACCAGATTCGCGTCCACCTCGCGCACCTGGGCAGCCCCATTCTGGGCGACCCGGTCTATGGCCGCGAGAGCGCCGTCATGCCGCGCCACGCCCTGCACGCCCACTTCCTGACCCTCCCCCACCCCGTCACGGGCGAGGCCCTGCACCTGCACGCCCCGGTGCCGGATGACCTGCTGAATGCCTGGGTGGCGCTGGGCGGGGCGGTTCCGGCGGGGCTGGAGTAGGAAGCCGTGCGCGGTGCGCGGTACGCAGTAAAAGGTCCCTCCCGCGCACCGCGTCCCGCGGACTGCCTCCCTGCATCCCGCGCCCCATTCCCCCTTGCCTTTTGTCCCCCTGTGTTGTAAACTTCTTTTTCGTGCGCCGCCTGGGAGGTTCCCAGCGGCTGGAAGGTGCCCCCACTTTCAGGACATGCTGGATGCCGATTAGAGGCGTTTGCTGGTCACTGGGGCTGTGCTTTCCCGAAAGGACCACAAATGAACTTTGATCAACTGATCGCGCCCGAACTCGCGGCGCGTCTCGCCGAGCGCGGCATCACGGAAGCCAGCCCCATCCAGGCCGAGAGCCTGCCCCAGACCCTTGCCGGGAAGGACCTGATCGGCCGCGCCCGCACGGGCACGGGCAAGACGCTGGCCTTCGCGCTGCCCATCATCCAGAACCTCGAACCCAGCCGCGAGCGTGCCCGGCTGCCCCGCGCCATCGTGGTCGCGCCCACCCGCGAACTTGCCAAGCAGGTCGCGGAGGAGTTCAGCAAGAGCGGCCCGCAGCTCAGCACCGTGACGGTGTACGGCGGCGCGGCCTACAGCCCGCAGGAAAACGCGCTGCGCCGCGGCGTGGACGTGGTGGTCGGGACACCGGGTCGCCTGATCGACCACCTGGAGCGCGGCAACCTCGACCTGAGCGCGGTGCAGTACGCCGTGCTGGACGAGGCCGACGAGATGCTCAGCGTGGGCTTCGCGGACGCCATCGAAACGATTCTCCAGAAGACCCCGGAAGAGCGGCAGACCATGCTGTTCAGCGCCACGCTGAACGACGACATCCGCCGCATTGCCCGCAAGTACCTGCGGGAGCCGGTCGTGGTGGACATGGTGGGCGAGGGCAAGAGCCAGGCCGCCCAGAGCGTCGAACACCTCAAGGTGAAGGTGGGGCGCACCCGCACCCGCGTGCTGGCCGACCTGCTGACCGTCTACAACCCTGAAAAGGCCATCGTCTTCACGCGCACCAAGCGCGAGGCCGACGAGCTGGCGAACGAGCTGATCCACCGCGGCATCGAGTCGGAGGCGCTGCACGGCGACCTGGCGCAGAGCCAGCGTGAGCGTGCGCTGGGGGCCTTCCGCAGCGGGCGCGTGGGCGTGCTGGTCGCCACCGACGTGGCGGCGCGCGGCCTGGACATCCCGGAAGTGGACCTGGTGGTGCAGTACCACCTGCCCCAGGACCACGAGAGCTACATCCACCGCTCGGGCCGCACGGGCCGCGCCGGACGTACCGGCACCGCCATCGTGATGTACGGCGACCGCGACAACCGCGAGATGCGCAACCTGGAATACCGCACCGGCGTGCAGTTCAAGGAACGCACCCTGCCGACCCCTAAGGAAGTGCAGGCCGCCAGCGCCCGCTCCAGCGCCGACCTGGTGCGCAAGGTGGACAGCGAGGTGGCGGCGAGCTTCCAGGCCGAAGCCGAGCGGCTGTTCAGCGAACTGGGCCTCGAAGCCCTGACCCGCGCGCTCGCCAAGATCAGCGGCGTGACCGAACCCGTCAAGGCGGCCAGCCTGCTGAGCGGCGAGGAAGGCCTGACCACCATCATCCTGCACGGCGAGCGCCTGAGCGTGCCGCGCACTGTGGCGCTGCTGGCCCGCAACAGCGACGTGGACACCCGCCGCCTCGGCAAGGTGCGCCAGTGGCGCGGCGGCACCGTGGCCGACGTGCCCAGCGAGTTCGTCGAGAAGCTGCTGGCCGCCTCCCCCCTGGAGGGCGAGGTGGGCGTAGAAGTCGCCCAGGAACTGCCCGAACTGTTCGAGGCCCCGACCCGCGAGGGCCGTCAGGGTGGCGGCTACCAGGGTGGACGCGGCGGCTACCGCGACGAGGGCGGCTACCGGGGCAACCGCGGCGGCGGCTCGCAGGGCGGACGCGGCGGCTACGGCAACCGCGAGGGCGGCTACCAGGGTCAGGGTGGCGGCAATCGCGGCGGCCAGGGTCGCTGGAGCCGCGACCGTGATGACCGCCAGGGCGGCGAGCGTCGCCGTGAGGACTTCGCGGACCGCGAGTTCGTGCCCGGCGGGCGCTAAACCCAAGCTCTGAACCGCGCCCCTGCCTTTCCGGTGGGGGCGTTTTCCTGTGCCAAACGCCCGTTTGTTGCCCGCCCGTACTCGTACGGCGTCTAGACGCTTCCCCTTCCGGCCTCTTGCCAGCGTTTAGGGTGAGGCCATGAACGCGCCGCACACGATTCTCGTGATCGTACTTCTTAGCACCGGGGGTTCCGGCGGCTAAGCGCGAGCGCGTGCCACAGACCCCCGCCCACCATCCGGGCGGGGGTTTTTCAGTGCGGGAAAAGGAGAGGGGCAGCATGGGAAGCCGGGAACAACGACAGCATCGGAACACCACCCGCCGGGGACTGGCCCACTGGGGACTGGCCCACTGGGGTTTGGCCCCACGGGCCGCCTCAAGCGCCGCGCCGCCTCCCGGTGAGCGTGGCGCGCGCCGTTTGATGGAGGGGAACGCATGACGCAGGGGGACATGACGGGCGCGAAGGCGCTGTGGGCGACACTTGTGGGGCACGGCATCACCACCGTGTTCGGCTATCCGGGCGGGGCGATCATGCCGGTGTACGACGCGCTGACCTTTTATCCGGAGATGCGGCACGTGCTGGCGCGGCACGAGCAGGGCGCGATTCACGCGGCGGAGGGCTGGGCCAAGGCGACCGGCGAGATCGGCGTGTGCCTGGCGACCTCCGGGCCGGGCGCGACCAACCTGGTGACGGGCCTGGCCGACGCGATGATGGATTCGGTGCCGCTCCTGGCCATTACCGGAAACGTGGCGCGGCACCTGATGGGCACCGATGCCTTTCAGGAGGCGGACATCACCGGAATCACGCTGCCGATCACCAAACACAACTACGTGGTACGCGACGTGGAGGAGTTGCCGCAGGTGATCGCGGAAGCCATCCGCATCGCCCGCAGCGGGCGGCCCGGCCCGGTGCTGGTGGACATCCCCAAGGACATTCAGCTCGCGCCCTACCACGGCGAGATCGCGCGGCCCCACGCCCGGCCGGAAGCACCCGACCCCGCGCCCGAAGCCATTGCACGTGCCCATGAACTGCTGCGGGGGGCGAAAAAGCCCGTGATCATGGTCGGCGGCGGTGCGCTGGACGCGGCGGCGGACATCACCGCGCTGGCCCGCGCCTGGGACATCCCCGTGATCACCACGTTGATGGGGCTGGGGGTCTTTCCCGCCAGTGACCCGCTGTGGCTGGGAATGCCGGGGATGCACGGCTCGGTCGCCGCGAACCGCGCCATCAGCGAGGCCGACGTGCTACTGGGAATCGGCCTGCGGTTCGACGACCGGGTGACGGGCCGGGTGAACGGCTTCGCGCCGAACGCCGCCATCATCCACGTGGAACTCGACGCCGCCGAGATCGGCAAGATCGTGCGGACGCATGTGCCGGTGCGCGGGGACGCAGGGGCGGCGGCACGGCTGCTGGCGGAGGGCGCGCAGAAGCTGGAGCTGCCCGAGTGGCAGGCCCAGGTCGAGGAGTGGAAATCCCGCACGGCGCAGCCCGACCACTGGGGTGCGGCCTACGGGGTGCAGGCCGTGGTGGAACGCCTGCGCCCCGACGACATCCTCTCCTCGGACGTGGGGCAGCACCAGATGCTCGCCGCGCAGCTTGCCCGCTTCGAGAAGCCCCGGCGCTGGCTGAACTCGGGCGGCCTGGGCACGATGGGCTTCGGCTTCCCGGCGGCGATCGGGGCCGCGCTGGCCGAGCCGGGCGTGCGCTCGGTGGTGATTGCTGGGGACGGCGGCTTTCAGATGACGGCGCAGGAACTCGCCACGCTGAAGATGTACGACATCCGCAACGTCAAAATCTGCATCATCAACAACTCCTACCTGGGGATGGTGCGCCAGTGGCAGGAGATGTTCCACGAGCGCCGCTACTCGGAAGTGTGGCTGGGCGACTCCAACCCCGATTTCCTGAAACTGGCCGACGCCTACGACGTGCCGGGCTACCGCGCCAGCAGCGCCGAGGAACTCCCCGCCGCCATCGACGCCTGGCTGTCCGACCCGAAAAGCGCCCTGCTGGAGGTCGTGGTGCCACACGAACATGCCGTCTTCCCGATGGTGCCCGCCGGGGCGGCGCTCAGCGAGATGATCGAATCCGAACCCCCCCGCGCCCCCACTCCCGGCACCAGGAAGAACGCCGCCGCCGAGGAGGCGAACAACGCATGACCGCCCCCACCCCACAGGACCAGCCCCAACGTGACCACCTCGTCTCCGCCCTGGTCCGCGACGAGCCGCGCGTGCTGACCCGCATCACCTCTCTCTTCGGGCGGCGGGGGTACAACATCAAGAGCCTCTCGGTCGGCTCGACCGAGCATCCCGGCGTGAGCCGCATGACCTTTGTCGTGACCGGCGACCGCGGCGTGGTCGAGCAGGCGATGCGGCAACTGGAAAAGCTGCACGACGTGGTGAGGATCATCGACCACAGCCTCGAAAAGTACGTGGACCGCGAGCTGGTGCTGGTCAAGGTCGCCATCACGCCCGAGAGCCGGGTGGAGGTCCGCCAGATTGCCGAGGACTTCCGCGCCCGCATCGTGGACGTGGGCCGCCACGCGCTGACCTTCGAGGTCACGGGCGACGAGGGCAAGATCACCGCCTTTATCGAGCAGATGCGCCCCTTCGGGATTCTGGAAACCATGCGCACGGGCCGCATCGCCCTGACGCGCGGCAGCAACGCCGACATTCCCAGCCACGTCTATCACGGCGGCGAAACCGAGACGCTCCGGCCCGTGGTGGAGAGCGTCGAACCGCGCGAGGAGCGGGCGCGGGGGGTGCCGAATCTGTTTTAGCTGATGGCAGAAGGCCGATGGCAAAAGACGTCGGGCCTTCTGCTTTCTGCCTTCTGCACTCTCGCCTAGTCCACCCATCCCACCCCAACTCACAATCTGTAGGAGAATCCCCCAATGGCCGCAAAAATGTACTACGACCGTGACGTGAGCCTCTCCCCCATCGAGGACAAACTCATCGCCATCATCGGCTACGGCAGCCAGGCGCACGCGCACGCGCAGAACCTGCGGGACAGCGGGCTGAACGTGGTGGTCGGCCTGCGGGAAGGCAGCCCCAGCCGCCCCAAGGCCGAGCAGGCGGGCCTGCGGGTGGCGAGCATCGAGGACGCAACAAAGGAAGCCGACGTCATCATGCTGCTGATTCCCGACGAGACGCAGCCGCAGGTGTACGAGGAAAGCATCGCCCCCCACCTCACGGCGGGCAAGGCGCTCGCGTTCGGACACGGCTTCAACATCCACTTCGGGCGCATCAAGCCGCCCCAGGATGTGGACGTGTTCCTGGTCGCGCCCAAGGGACCGGGCCACATGCTGCGCCGCGTGTACGTGGACGGGGCGGGTATGCCCAGCATCTTTGCCGTGGGGCAGGACGCGACCGGCAATGCGCGTGATATTGCCCTCGCCTACGCGCGCGGCATCGGCGGCACCCGCGCGGGTGTGCTGGAAACCACCTTCAAGGAGGAGACGGAAACGGACCTCTTCGGGGAGCAGTCGGTGCTGTGCGGCGGCGTAACGCACCTGATTCAGGCGGGCTTCGAGACGCTGGTGGAGGCCGGGTACCAGCCCGAAATCGCCTACTTCGAGACGCTGCACGAGGTCAAGCTGATCGTGGACCTGATCTACGAGAAGGGCTTCGAGGGGATGCGCCACTCCATCTCCAACACCGCCGAGTACGGCGACTACGTGACCGGGCCGCGCATCATCACGGGTGAAACCAAGGCCACCATGAAGGACGTGCTGGGCGACATCCAGAGCGGCAAGTTCGCCCGCGACTTCATCGAGGACGCCGAGGGCGGCTTCCCGTACATGAAGGAGCAGCGCAAGAAGATGCGCGACCACACGCTGGAAGTGGTGGGCAAGGAGCTGCGCGGCAAGATGCCCTTCCTCAGCAAGCAGGAGCTGGAGGTCTGATACGGTCCGGGCCGAGCGTCTAGACACTGGGTCTTTTCGTTCCGCGCCTCCCGTTACCATGCACCCTATGCAAGCGTTCAGCGGCCTTCTTCTTAGCCTTCCTCCGGTGGAGTGAAGGGCAGAAGAAGCTTGCCCGAACCCCCCGGAGGCACCCCCTCCGGGGTTTTTCTTTTCCCGCCCTCTCACCCTTCAGGAGACTTCCATGACTCAGCCCCAGGTAGACGGCCAGCGCATCCGCATCTTCGACACCACCCTGCGTGACGGCGAGCAGTCGCCCGGCGTGGCGCTGAACCACACGCAGAAGCTGGAAATCGCGCACCAACTGGCCCGCCTGGGCGTGGACGTGATCGAGGCGGGCTTTCCCATCGCCTCCCCCGGCGACCTGGAGGGTGTGAGCCGCATCGCGCGGGAGGTGCGCGGCCCCGTCATCGCCGGGTTGGCCCGCGCGAACCGGGCTGATATCGAGGCGGCGGCCCAGGCGGTGGAACTGGCGGAAAAGCCCCGCATCCACACCTTCATCGCCACCAGCCCGATTCATATGGCGAAGAAGCTGGGGCTGGAGCCGGACGCGGTGATCGAGCGGGCGGTGGAGGCGGTGCGCCTGGCCCGCTCCTTCGTGGACGACGTGGAGTTCAGCGCGGAGGATGCCACCCGCAGCGACCGCGCGTTTCTGGCTCGCATCTTCCGCGCGGCGGTGGAGGCGGGCGCGACGACCATCAACGTGCCGGATACCGTGGGCTACACTACGCCCGAGGAAATCCGCGACCTGTTCGCGTTCCTGCGCGGCGAACTGCCCGCCCACGTCATCCTGTCGGCCCACTGTCACGACGACCTGGGCATGGCCGTCGCCAACTCCATCGCGGCGGCGGAGGGGGGCGCGCGGCAGATCGAGTGCACGGTGAACGGCATTGGGGAGCGGGCCGGGAACGCGGCGCTGGAAGAGATCGTGATGGCCTTTCACACCCGCAAGGACCACTACGGCTTCGAGACGGGCATCCGCACCCGCGAGATCTACCGCTCCAGCCGCATGGTCAGCCGCCTGAGCGGGATGCCGGTGCAGCCCAACAAGGGCGTGGTGGGTGACAACGCTTTCGCGCACGAGTCGGGCATCCACCAGGACGGCGTGATCAAGGCCCGCGAGACCTACGAGATCATGAACGCCGAACTGGTGGGCCGCGAGGCCGCCGTGCTGGTGATGGGCAAGCACTCGGGCCGCGCCGCCTTCCGCAAGGCGCTGACCGACCTGGGCTACGAGGTGGACGAGGACCGCGTCAAGCACCTGTTCGGCCGCTTCAAGGACATGGCCGACCGCAAGGGCCAGATTTTCGCCGACGACCTGCGCGCCCTGGTCGAGAGCCGCAGCGACGTGCCGCAGACCTTCACGCTGGAGGGCTTCCAGATCACCTCCGGCATGAACATGACCCCGGTCGCCTTCGTGCGCCTGCACACCCCCGACGGCCCGGTGGACGCCACCGCGCACGGCGACGGCCCGGTCGAGGCCGCCTTCCAGGCCATCAACAGGATCACCGGCATCACGCCCACACTGGAGAGCTACCGCATCCAGGCCGTCACAGGCGGCGGCGACGCGCTGGGCGAGGTCAGCATCGGCGCGCGCTACGGCGAGACGACCCTGCACGGCACGGGCGTGGCGACGGACGTGGTGGAGGCCAGCGCCCGCGCCTGGATTCGCATCGTGAATCAGGTGGTGGCCGGCATGGGCAAGAGCCGGGCGGTGAGCCAAACGACGGTGTAAACAGGAGTGATGAGGGCCGAGTGATGAGGATGGGCGCTTGGCCCTCTTTCCTTTGAGGGAATTGCACTTTTTTCAACTTCATAATATGATGTATTCTAAATTACTAACCCAAACATACTCACTATTTCAGTAACTATATGCCACTTACCATGAACGTAAAGTACGAGACAGTATAATGACCATTCAGAATATTTCCGCTTAATTATTTTCCTTCTGGCGTAATATAGGCACGATAAGCTTTGATGATTCATACTCAATATAAGGTAGAGCTATTTCGTAAGTAATGTTGTAGATCTTATCACCTGTTGACGAGTAGCAATATGTAATGTCTATTTCTTCAGGCAATCCCGCAAGGGACATATCTTCTGGACGAACTACAGATAGACCAGTCTCAAAGTCTTCAGGCGCGGGGCCAGCGCTTTCTTTGAGGCTAACAACTTTTACTCCGCCAGGAGGTATTACTTCCGCCTCGATAGAGTTGGTAAAAATACCTTCTTTCCTCCATAAAGCAACTGATATAATATAAATATAGCCAGCGCTCAAGTTAATTAATTTAATAAAGCTTATATTACTTGTCTGCTGCACGATAAGATTATGTCTTGATTGATCCTCAATAGAGAGACTTATCTGACGTTGTGCAACCTTTATTTGCTCGTCCGATCTTCTAAGGCTATTGTATGTAGCCCATATTAGGACCACAGAACTGAATGCTTGTATTTGTGTCGCCTTATCCCCCCATTCAACATTGTCAAAATTAAATATACAACAAAGACGATAGAAAGACCTACAAATAAGCCGTGCCCGAAATCCTCCCACTCCTGTCTACCTCTTGGCACAAAGGATGATCTTTTCGCCTTCTTCACACCAGGCAGTACGCTACCAACGTCCCGCTAGTTCCGCATATAGGCTGCACCCCGAGAGGGCGCATGGTTTTAGAAATTGCCATGACCCCTTCCCGACCGCTGAGCATTTCGTGCCCGTGCTTCCCTGAAAGCGAGAGGGCCAGGGAGACCATGCTCCCTGGCTCCGCTCGGTCAGTCCCTCACTCCCACTCAATCGTCGCGGGCGGCTTCCCGGTGATGTCGTACACCACGCGGTTGATCTCGTGGACCTGGTTGACGATGCGGTTGCTCATCGTCGCCAGGAAGTCGTAGGGGAGGCGTGCCCACTCGGCGGTCATGAAGTCGTCGGTGGTGACGGCGCGCAGGGCGGTGGTGTAGGAGTAGGTGCGCTCGTCGCCCATCACGCCGACAGACTGGATCGGCGTCAGGACCGCCAGCGCCTGCGAGCAGCCGTCGTACAGCCCGAACTCGCGCAGGCCGCTGATGAAGATGTCGTCCACCCGCTTGAGAATGTCGAGCTTCTCCGGCGTCACCTCGCCCAGGCAGCGGATTGCCAGACCGGGGCCGGGGAAGGGGTGGCGCATGCGGATGTGGTCGGGCAGCCCCAGCAGGCGCGCGATTTCCCGCACCTCGTCCTTGAAGAGGGTGCGGAAGGGTTCCACCAGCTTGAAGGCGAGGTCTTCCGGCAGGCCGCCGACGTTGTGGTGGCTCTTGATGTTCGCGGCCCCCTCA
This sequence comes from Deinococcus carri, assembly GCF_039545055.1. Classification (NCBI taxonomy): domain Bacteria; kingdom Thermotogati; phylum Deinococcota; class Deinococci; order Deinococcales; family Deinococcaceae; genus Deinococcus; species Deinococcus carri. The sequence goes on along the minus strand of NZ_BAABRP010000001.1, from coordinate 315,093 downwards.
CCGCCCGCCGACTCGATCACGTCCGGGTAGAGGGTGCCCTGCGCGAGGAAGTCGAAGGGGCCATACTTCCGGGCCTCCCGCTCGAAGGCCCGGATAAACTCGCGGCCGATAATTTTGCGCTTCTGCTCGGGGTCCGAGACGCCCGCGAGCGCCCCCAGGAACTCCTCGCGGGCATCCACGGTGACGAGGTTCACGCCCAGGGGCCGCAGCGCCGCCTCCACCTGTTCGCGCTCGCCCAGCCTCAGGAGGCCGTGGTCGATAAAGACGGCGGTCAGGCGGTCGCCAATCGCGCGTGACAGCAGCAGCCCCAGCGTGGAGGAGTCCACGCCGCCGCTGATGGCGAGCAGCACGCGGCCCCCCTCCACCTGCGCCCGCACGCCCCCGATCAGCTCCTCGATGATGTGCTCGGCATTCCAGTCGCGGGCCACGCCGCAAATCTCCAGGAAGTTCGCCAGCATCTGCCCGCCCTTGGGCGTGTGGACGACTTCCGGGTGGAACTGCACGCCGTAGCGGTGGGTGACGGGGTTCTCGATGGCCGCGACGGGCGTGTCTTCCGTCTCCGCGACGACCTCGTATCCCTGCGGGAGCTGCGTGACCGAGTCGCTGTGGCTCATCCAGGCGACGAACTCGCCCTGAATCCCGGCGAACAGCTGGCCGCCGTAGCGGGTCAGGTCCGCCTTGCCGTACTCGCGTTTCCCGGCCCGCTTCACGTCGCCGCCCGCCTCGTGCGCGAGGAACTGCATGCCGTAGCACACGCCCAGGATGGGCACGGCGAGGTCGAGGACACCGGGGGCCGGACGCGGGGCATTCGCGTCATAGACGCTGCTGGGGCCGCCCGACAGCACGATGCCCTGGGGATTTTCCTGCGCGATGCGTTCCAGGCTCGCTGTGCCGGGAAGAATCACGCTGTACGCGCCAAGTTCACGAAAGCGCCGCGCGATCAGGCGCGTGAACTGGCTGCCGAAGTCGAGAATGACCACACTCACGGTCCGGATTGTCTCACGCGGGGGGCGTGGGGTGTCCGGGCGGGCTGGTCAGGACCTCAGGGAGCCAGCGTCACCGGCACCGGCAGCCCGGTCGGCACGGTCACTGTCACAGTCCCCGGCGTGTAACCTTCGGCGGCGACGCGCAGGGTGTAGGTGCCGGGCCGGGGCAGATGCACCGTGCCGGGCGCGCGGCCCACCTCGCGGTCGGGGTCCACCTTCACGCCGCCGGGGGCAGACAGCAGGCTGAGCCGCACGGGAACCCCGCTGGCCCCCCGCACGACGAACCGCACGTCGCAGCACGCCGCGGCGGTGGCAGTGACCGGGGCAGGGGTCGCCGAAGATACCGCCGCCGAGCGCCTGGCCCACCAGAGGCCCAGCCCCAGCAGCAGCACCAGCAGGATCAACAGCGGCCACAGCCAGGCGGGCCTGCGGGAACGTGCGGCCGGCGCAGGGGCTTCGCGGCCCGGCTTGACCAGTTCGCGCGTTCCGTCGGCGTTCCAGCGGATGCGGACCGGCTCGCCCACCACGCGGCGGCCCGTCACCCGTTCTGGCGTACTGGCGGGGGCAGCAGGCACGGGCGTGGCCTCCTCCCCCTCATGGACCTCCCGGACGCTGGCAGGGGCGGTCAGGTCGCCTCCCACTTCCAGCTCTGCCTGGGGCGAGGGTGTGGCCTCCCCTGCCGCGTCCCCGTGCTGAAGCGGGGGCACGCTGGCCGCGAGCACGACGGGCGTGGACGGGGGAATGGAAAGCGGAACAGTGCCCTCCTCCCCGGCCTGAGAGGGGTTGGGCTGAGACGGCTCGGGTGGGGCCACGGGGGCAGGCGTCTGCGGCAGCTCCGGGGGAGCGTCCAGCCGCGCAAGGAGGTCGTGGGCGCTGACACCGGGCGGCAGGTCTCGCAGCGCGGGGGGCACGCCGCCCAGGGTGTCGAGGGTGTGCAGCAGGTCGCGCAGGTCGCGTTCGGGCGTGGCCTCGCCGCCCCAGGGCAGGCCAGCCCCCGCCAGGGCCACCCGGCCGTCCACGCTCCACAGTTGCGCGGCGTCCACCCCGCCGTGGGTCAGGCCCGCGCCGTGCAGGACGGCCAGGCCCGAGAGTGCCCCCCGCGCCGTGAGCAGCGGGTCGGAGGCGGGCAGGGCATGGGGCGGCAGCTCGGTGACCATGTAGGCCGTGTCGCCGTCGATGCCGCCCTCGCTGGGGAGCAGCAGGGAGGGGTTGCTGGGGAGATCGGGCAGGGGAACCGCGTGCGGCAGCACGTGCAGCAGCACCGGCATACCGGTCAGGCGGTCGGTGGCGCGCAGTGTCCGCACCGCTTCGGCGGGCCGGTCGCCTGTCAGGTCACGCGCGGCCACGTAGGGGCCGAGGGGCTTCACAGGGGCAAGTATAGGGGCATTTCCATCCCCGGCCCCTTTCCGCGCTGTAGCCCCCGGAAGCCAACGGGGACCACGAGCAGGAGAGCTGCGGTGAAGGCCCGCGCCCACCGTGACCCCGTACACGCCTGGGCTGCCCCCGCCCGGCGTATCGTGCCGGACATGATGGACCTCTCGCCGCCCGACGCTGCCGCCACCGCCCACCACGCCGCCGCGCCCCGGTCCGTGCGGGTCGCGGTCCTGACGGTCAGCGACACCCGCACCCCGGACACCGACACCAGCGGCCAGTATCTGCTGGCCGAACTGCGTGCCGGGGGCCACGAGGTCGTGGGCTACCAGGTGGTCCGGGACGACGCGCTCGCCATCCGCGCGGCCCTGACCGACTTCATGCGGGACGCGGTGGTCGTCATTTCCAGCGGGGGCACCGGCATCACCGGGCGCGACGTGACCATTCCAGTGGTGGAGTCGCTGGTCACCAAGCCCATGCCCGGCTTCGGGGAACTGTTCCGGATGCTGAGCTACCGCGAGGTCGGCGGCGCGGCGATGCTGTCGCGGGCCGTCGGCGGGCTGGCGGGCCACACACTGCTGTTTGCCCTGCCCGGCAGCCTGAATGCCGTGCGGACGGCCTGGGAAGGGCTGCTGCGGGACGAACTGGGGCACCTCGCCTTCGAGGTGGCGCGGCACGGCCAGCCGGGGACCGTGGGCGGGGTGGGGTGATGCCCGACTGGTTCGGCCTCACCCCCGGCGACCAGGTGACGCCCCAGTACGCCGTGGCCCTGGCCCTTATCGCCGGGTACTGGCTGTGGCGGGTGGCGCGGGAGGCCGGCCGGCGCTTGGTGCCGCGCGTGTCGTGGTGGACCGTGCCGGGCCTGGGGCTGCTGTGGCTCACGCCCGTCGCGGACGTGCCCGCCCTGTTTGGCCTGGGGGCCGCGCTGCTGCTGCTGGCCGAGTTCTGGCCGGGAGCCTTCCGCCCCGCGCGTGAGCGGCCCGCCTGGGCCTGGCCCCTGGTCGGCGTGCTGACGGGCCTGGCCCTGCTGGCCCTGGACGCGGCCAGGGGCGGCACCGAAGCCGCAGTCGTGGTCGCCCTGGCCGCGCTGCTGGCTGGCCTGGGCGGGCTGTCGGCGGCCCTGTACCGCGAGCGCCCCCGCTCCCGCACCCTGGGGCTGGAGGTCCGCTTCGCCCCGGTGCAGCTTCCCGAATGGCCCGACCTGAGCGTCACCCTCACCGAGCGGGGCGCGGAGCTGGTCAACGTCTCGGGCAAGCCGCTGCGTCTGGCGGGCTGGTCCCCCTCCGGCATGAACGCCTGGCTGCGCGTCCGCACCGAGGCCGGCACCCCCCTCAACACCCTGCACGCCGGACAGGCCGCCTTCCTCCCCCTGAACGAGCGCATGGGCGGCGTCCGCGTCTGGTACATGCCCACGCACCGCCGCGCCGGTCCCTGCCTCTTCCGGGCCGACTGGACGCCGCAGGCGTATGCGGATCAGCGGGTGCTGAATTGAGGGGTGAGGTGTGAGGGGTTAGGAATTAGTGACAGGCTTCACGCCCCTTCTGCCTTCTGCCTTCTGCCTTCTGCCTTCTGCCTTCTGCCTTCTGCCTTCTGCCTTCTGCCCCGCTAGAATCCCCTGCGTATGCCGCGCGTGTTTTCAGGAATTCAGCCGACGGGCGATCCGCACATCGGGAACTACTTCGGGGCCATGCGGAATTACGTGCGGCTGGGCGAGGAGTACGGGAAAAACTCGATCTACTGCGTGGTGGACCTGCACGCCATCACCAACCCGGCCGCCTACGATCCGAAAGCGCTTGCCCAGCGGACCTTCGAGATGGCGGTGGCGAACTTCGCGGCGGGCCTCGACCCGGAAAAGGTCATCTTCTTCGTGCAGTCGCAGGTGCCCGAGCATCAGGAGCTGAGCTGGGTGTTCACGGCGCTGACGCCGGTGGGCGAGCTGGAGCGCATGACGCAGTACAAGGACAAGGCGGAGCAGCTGGAGAGCATCCCAGCGGGCCTGCTGATGTACCCGGTGCTGATGGCCGCCGACATCCTGCTGTACAAGGCCGACACCGTGCCGGTGGGCGAGGACCAGACCCAGCACATCGAGCTGACGCGCGAAATCGCCCGCAAGTTCAACCACGCCCACGGCGAGACCTTCCCCGAACCGAAGGCCGTGTACGCCAGGGACGCCCTGCGCATTCCCGGCGTGGACGGCCAGGGCAAGATGAGCAAGAGCAAGGGCGAGAGCAGCACCATCGGCATTCTGGAGCCGCTGGACTCGATCTGGCAGAAACTGCGCGTGGCTCCCACCGACCCCGCCCGCGTGCGCCGCAGCGACCCCGGCGACCCCGACAAGTGCCTGGTGGGCGACTACCACAAGCTCTTTTCCGACCTGCCCACCATCGAGACGGTCTACGAGGGCTGCCGCACCGCCGGCATCGGCTGCGTGGACTGCAAGAAGATGCTGATGCAGGGCATCACCCGCGAGCTGACGCCCTTGCAGGAGCGGGCCGAGGAGCTGAGGGCCAACCTCGACTGGGTGCGCGACGCGCTGGCGACCGGCGCACGTCAGGCCCGCGAGATTGCCCGGCCGGTGATGGAGGAAGTGCGGGAGAAGGCGGGGTTTCTGAGGTTCTGATGGGGAGGGACGCGGTGCGCGGGACGCGAGATGCGGGAGGGGTCAGGGCTTGACTACCCTGGCCGCGCCACCGCCCGTTGCCGGGGCAGGGTTTACCGTGCGGCTGCCCGTCTTTGAGGGCACGCTGGCCGAACTCGCCTCGGCGCTGCGGGTGGGGCGGGTGGGGCCGGGGGAAGTGCCGCTGCTGACGCTCACGCGGGAGGTGCTGGCGTGGGTGGGCACGCTGGCGGGGAACCTCGACGCGCACCCGGAGGCCCTGCCCGCCCTCGCCAACGTCATCGCGCTCAAGGCCCGGCTGCTGCTGCCCCAGCCTGAACCGGACGACCCAGGCCCCGGCGACTACGCCGACGACCTGCTGGACGAGGTGGTGGAGGGGGTAGAGGCGCTGGCCGAGCTGGACGCGCTGGTGGGCTTCCTGGCCGCGCGCCGCCGCGAGCGCGAGGGCCTGATTCCCGCCCGCCCCGTCCCGGTGGACCTGCCCCGCCGCGAACGCAGGCAAAACCCCCAGGGCAGCCTCGCCAAGCTGGTCAAGGCCGCGCAGAACGCCGTCCGCCAGGTCGAGGTTCCCCTGCTGGCCCGCGAACGCCTCACGCTGGCCGACGCCCTGACGGCCCTGCGCGCCTTCGGCAGCCGCCTGCGCACCTTCACCTTCCGGGGCATTCCCGCCCAGGACTGGGGCGAGCGCACCACCTACTTCGCCGCCCTCCTCGAAGGCGTGAAGGAGGGAACCTTCAGCGTGGAGCAGGAGGGGGTGTACGGGGAGATTCAGGTGACGGCGCAGATGGCAGAAGGCTGAAGGCAGATGGCAGAAGGCCAGGGGAGCCTTCAGCCTTCCGCCACGGTGTAGTCCCGTTCCCCCAGCCCTAGCATCACGTCGAGGTTCTGCACGGCGGCCCCGCTGGCCCCCTTGCCCAGGTTGTCGAGGCGGGAGACGAGCAGGGCGTGTTCCCCGTGGGGGCTGGCGTAGACGAACAGTTCGAGGTCGTTGGTGCCGTTGAGAAGCTGCGGATCGAGGATGGGGTCAGCGGGCTGGCCGCCCTCGAAGGGCATCACGCGCACGAAGCGTTCCCCGGCGTAGTGGTCCGCGAGCGCGGCGTGCAGCGCCTCGGCCTCCACCCCCAGCGCCCCGAGGTGCAGCGGAATCTGCACCAGCATCCCCTGCCGCCAGCCGCCCACATGCGGCGTGAAGAGGGGCGCATGCTTCAGGCCACCGTGCCGCGCCATCTCCGGCTGGTGCTTGTGCGTGAGGCCCAGGGCATAGCTCTTGAACGGCCCGGCCATCGGGTGACGGGGTTCACCGGGATTGGCCCGGCCCTCGTTGGCGTCCACCAGCGCGCGGCCCCCGCCCGAGTACCCCGAAAAGCCCTGCACACTGACCAGATATTCGGGCGGCAGCAGGCCCGCACCCGTCAGGGGCCGCAGCAGCGCAATCGCGCCGGTCGCATAGCAGCCGGGATTGCTGACGAGGCGGGCGCGGCGAAGCTCCTCGCGGCTTCCGGGCGTCAGTTCGGGAAAGCCGTAGGCCCAGCCCTCGGCGGTACGGTGGGCGCTACTCGCGTCCAGCACGCGCGTGGCCGGATTCTCAATCATGGCGACGGCCTCACGCGCCACGTCGTCGTGGAGGCACAGCACCGCCACGTCGGCGGCGTTCAGCAACTCGCGCCGGGCCTCCGGGTCCTTGCGGCGGGCGGGGTCGATGCTCAGGAGGTCGAGGTCTGCGCGGCCCTCCAGGCGGGCGCGGATTTGCAGGCCGGTCGTTCCGGCCTCGCCGTCGATAAAGATGCGGGGTGGGGTCATAACAGTCGGTCTCCGTAACACAGCCGCACGAGGTCGGCCAGGTCGCCCTTGGCCGGGTCGCCCGCCGCGATGAAGTCCAGCAGTTGCCGGGGCGTGAGCCAGCAGGCTTCCGAGAAGTCGTCGGGATTGAAGTCGGGCGCGGCGTCCCTGCGGAGTTCATAGACGCGCATGAAGGCGCTGAGAGGCGTCTGGAAGGGGGAAAAGGCCGCAATCTCGCGCCAGTCCAGCTCGTCCGGATTCAGGTTCAGTTCCTCGCGCGTTTCACGCCGGAAGGCCGCCTCATAGTCTTCGCGCACCGGCAACCGCTTTGCCCACGCCTCCTCCCGGCAGACACAACCCACCACCTCGTCCCGCTCGTTCACGAGGTCCAGCCACTCCTCCCGCTTGCCCACCGTCGCCTGAGCCATCATCCCCACAACCTACAACCCACCCCCCACAGCCGCCCTCACCACCTCGGCGTCATCTCCCCCATCACGTGGTACAGCAGCGCCTTTTGCGCATGCAGGCGGTTCTCGGCCTGGTCGAAGACGCGGGACTTGGGGTGTTCGGTCGCCTCCGGCACGGTTTCCTCGCCGTAGTGGGCGGGGAGGCAGTGCAGGAAGATGCCGTCCGGCGCGATGGTGTCCAGCATCGCGGGCGTGACCTGATAGCCCCGGAAGGCGCGGCGGCGGATGTCGGCCTCGGCCTCCTGGCCCATCGAAATCCAGACGTCGGTGTACAGCACGTCCGCCCCCTCCACCGCGCCCAGGTCGTTCGTGAGGGTCACGTTCGCACCGCGCCGCACGGCGTCCAGCAGGACGGAGCCGTTCGGCTCGTAGCCCACAGGAGTGACGATGGTCACGTCCGTTCCGGTCAGGATGCCCAGGTGAATGTGGCTGTTGGCGAGGTTGTTGCCGTCGCCGATATACACCACGCGCCGCCCGCGCAGGTCGGGGCCGAAGGCCTGCTCGATGGTCTGGTAGTCCGCCAGCAGTTGCGCGGGGTGCAGCATGTCGCTGAGGCCGTTGATAACCGGAATGGCGGCGTGGTCGGCCAGCTCGTGCAGCGTCTGCTGGAGGTACACCCGGCCCATCACGCCGTCCACCCAGCGCTCCAGGTTGCGGGCCACGTCGCTGACGCGTTCGCGGGTGCCCAGGCCAATCTCGGCGTTGCTGAGGGTGATGGCGTGCCCGCCGAGCTGGTACATCCCCACGTCGAAGGTGGTCCGCGTGCGAAGGGAGGCTTTCTCGAAAATCAGCGCGAGGCTGAGGCCGGAGAGGGGCTTCACGCCGCGCCACTCGCCCCGCTTCATCGAATGGGCCGTATCCAGCACGGTCCGCAGTTCCTGGGGCGTCATGTCCAGGTTGCTCAGGAAGTCGCGCCCGGCCATCACCGGGGCGGGCAGCGTTTCCGGCGTGAGGAGTGCAGGTTTATTCGCTGCGTTCGCCTGGGCCTGTTGCGACTGTTCTGCCTGAGCTGACGTACTGGAGGAGTGGGCAGCATGAGTCATAGAGCATGAGTATACGGAAAAGAGAGTAAAGATGCAGGATGACCCTGTCCCGTATCGCTGCACGCGCTTCAACGGTCGGGCGTACACTCCGGACCGATGCCGCCTTCTGCCCTGCCCGCCCGGAGCCTGCTGCTCGCGCTGCTGATCACCTTTATCTGGGGCGTGAACTTCGTGGTGATCAAGTGGTCGGTGGCGGGGGCGTCGCCGCTGCTGGTCGCCGCGCTGCGCTTCGCGGTGGCCGCCTTTCCCGCCGTCTTCTTCGTGCCGCGCCCGCAGGTTCCGGCGCGGATTCTGTGGGGATACGGGCTGGCGGTCGGGGTCGTGCAGTTCGGGCTGCTGTACCTGGCCGTGCAGCTCGGCATGAGCGCGGGTGTGGCCTCACTGCTGATGCAGACGCAGGCCTTTTTCACGGCGCTGCTGGCCGCCCGCTTTCTGGGCGAGCGCATCACGCCGCCGCAGATGCTGGGGATGACGCTGGCCTTCGGGGGCATGGCCCTGATTGGCCTGGCCGCAGGTGGGGACGTGACGCTGGTGGGGCTGCTGCTCACGCTGGTCGCGGCGCTGGGGTGGGCGTTCAGCAACCTGCTGGTGCGGGCGTCGGGCGGGGCGAACGCCTTTGCGCTGGTGATCTGGAGCAGCCTGATCGCGCCCCTGCCCCTCACGCTGCTGGCGGGGCTGACGGCGGGGTGGGGGTCGGTGGTTCACACCCTCACCACGTCGGGCTGGGCGTTCTGGGCGGCAGTGCTGTTCATGGGGCTGGGGAACACGGTGCTGGGCTTCGGCGTGTGGAGCCTGCTGATTCAGCGGCACGGGGCCTCCCGCGTCGCGCCCCTCTCGCTGCTGGTGCCCGTGTTCGGGATGCTGGCGAGCGCCGTCTTCTACCACGAGGGTTTTCCGTTCCTGAAGCTGCTGGGGGCGGGGCTGGTGTTCGGCGGGCTGGTGCTGCATGTGCTGGGAGGGCGGATGCGCCCGGTCCTCTCCCCCGCCGACTAAGCTGCGTCCATGCTCAAGGCAGAGGTTCTGGGTCGTCCCGCCGAAGACAACGCCCTGTGGGTCAGTGCCGACAGCGGCCAGGGGCAGACGCGGCTGCTGTTGGACTGCGGCGAGGACACGCTGGACGCGCTGCCGCTGAGCGAGGTTCAGGCCGTAGACCACCTGCTGTTCTCGCACCTGCACATGGACCACGTGGCGGGGTTCGACACCTTCTTCCGCGCCAACTTTGACCGGACGGGCCGCGAAAACCACATCTGGGGACCGCCGGGCACCGCCCGCATCCTCTGGCACCGCTTTCAGGGCTACTGGTGGAACTATGCGCCGGAGCTGCACGCGACCTGGCATGTGCATGACGTGGACGGGCGGGAGGTCCGCACCTTCCGCTTCGAGGCGCGCGAGGCGTTCGAGGTGATGCATGAGGAGGGGACGCGCCCGCTGCACGGCCCCCTGCTCACCACCGCCGAGGCCAGTGTGGAGGCCATCCCCCTGGGGCATCACGGCCTGAGCCTGGGCTACGTGGTCCGCGAGCCGGAGCGGGTGGCAGTGGACCCGGCGCAGCTCGCCGCGCTGGGTCTGAAGGGTGGCCCCTGGCTCGCACAGCTCAAGGCGGGGGCGACCGGCCTGCTAGATGTTCACGGCACGCCCCTCGACGCGGGCGAACTGGCCGCACGTCTCCTCCGGCGGCAGACCGGGCAGAGCCTCGCCTACCTGACCGACTTCCTGCTGGACGAGGCCGAGCAGGGCAGGCTCGCGCCGCTGCTGGCGGGGGTGGGCACCCTCTACGCCGAGGCGCAGTACACGCCGGAGGACGCGGCCCTGGCAGCGCGGCACCAGCACACGACCGTGACGCAGGTGGCATCGCTGGCGCGGGCGGCGGGGGTGCGGGAGTTGTGCCTGCTGCACCTCTCACGCCGCTATGGACCGGGGCGCTGGCCGGAGCTGCTGGGGGCGGCACGGTCCATCTTTCCCGGCACGCGCTTTCCGGCGGGGTGGCTGGAGGAGTGACGTACCCTGTTCCCCATGACCTCACGCCCCCCTCTCAGCAAGCACTGGGACTCTCACCTGCACACGCCGCTGTGCGGGCACGCGAGCGGGCAGCCGCGCGAGTACGCGCAGGCGGCGCTGGACGCGGGCCTGGCGGGCCTGTGCTTCACCGACCACATGCCGATGCCCGCGTGGTACGACGCGCCCTGGCGGATGCGGCTGGATCAGCTCGCGGAATACGTGGACACCGTGCGCGGGGTGCAGGCCGAGTTTGCCGGGCGGCTGGAGGTGCGCCTGGGGCTGGAGGCCGACTTTCACCCCGGCACCGAGCGGTTCGTGGAGCGGGTGCTGGGGGCACACGAGTGGGATTACGTCCTCGGGAGCGTCCACTACCTCGGCGCGTGGGGCTTCGACAATCCCGAATTCGTGGCCGAGTACGAGGACCGGGACCTGGCCGGCCTGTACCGCGACTACTACGCGCTGGTGGAGGGGGCAGCGCGGTCGGGCCTCTTCGACAGCATCGGGCACCTGGACCTGCCCAAGAAGTTCGGACACCGCGACCCGGAGAATGGGGCAGCGTGGCGCGCGCTGGACGTGGTGGCCGAGTGCGGCCTCGCGCTGGACTTCAACACGGCGGGCTGGCGCAAGCCGGTGGCCGAGGCGTACCCCTCGCCGGGGCTGACGCGCGCCGCCGCCGAGCGCGGCATTCCCTTCGTGCTGGGCAGCGACGCGCATTCTCCGCAGGAGGTCGGCTTCCGCTTCAGCGAGGCCCTGCGGCAGCTTGGGGACGTGGGCGGGCAGGTCGTGACCTACGCGGGGAGGGTGCGCCGTGGCTGAGAAGGATTCCGGGGCGTCCGCCCCCGAGAGAAGCGGTGGGACGGCCGGGCACTCTACCGGACTGTCCCCGAGCGGCGCGGCTCTGCCTGAAGTCACCCGCAAGCAGCTCGTGGGGGCGCTGAACACCACCGCCGACCTGCTGGACGTGCTGGGGCAGGAGCCTTTTCGCGCCAATGCCTACCGCGGCGCGGCCCGCAGCCTGGAAGCGACCGAGACGCCGGTCGCGGACCTCGTGGCAGCAGGCTTTGCCGGAGTGCCGAAAGTCGGAAAGGCCATCGCCGCCGACCTCACCGCTTACGCCACCACGGGCCTCTTCGCGCCGCTGGAGGACGCCGCGAGTCAGGTCGAACCCGGCGTGCTGGGCCTCTTCCGCGTGCGGGGTCTGGGGCCGAAAAAGATTCGTGCCCTGTGGGACGCGGGCATCGACTCCCTGGAAGGGCTGCGCGAGGCGGCGCAGGACGGGCGGGTGGCAGCGCTGAAGGGCTTCGGCCCCAAAAGTGCGGCGACTATTCTGGAAGCGGTGGAGTTCACGCTGGCCGCGCAGGACCGCCAGCACCTCTCGACCGGGCTGGACGTGGCAGAGACGCTGGCGGGCTGGCTGGACGGGCTGGAGGCGCGGCCAGCCGGGGACGCGCGGCGCGGCCTGGAAACGGTGCGCGTGGCCCGCGTGACGGTCACCGGGACCGCCGAGGACGTGACGGCCCGGCTGGCCGGGCGGGTGGACGACCTCGCCCCGGTGGACCCCAAGCCCCTGCTCGGCGGGCGGGTGGACGGTGTGCCCGTCGAAATCGCCTATGCCCCCGCCGGGGCACGCGGCGCGCTCGACCTGATGATGGGCGGCAGCACCGGGTACCGCGAGTCTCTCCGCGCCAAGGCGAAAGCGCGGGGCTTCGACCTCAGCGGGCGGGGACTGAAGCGGGAAGGCACCCTCCTCCCCACACCGACCGAAGCGGACGTGCTGCGCGAACTGGGCCTGCCCCTGCGCCCCGCCGAGTACCGCGACCCCGAACACGACGAGGTCTGGGAGACGCTGCCCCCGCCCGCCGAGCTGGTCACCGTGGCCGACCTGAAAGGGCTGCTGCACACCCACTCGGTCTGGTCCGACGGCGCGGCGACCCTGCCGGAAATGGTGGAGGAGGCGGTGCGGCTGGGCGGCGCGGCTGGCGGGACCTTCCTGGGCACCGGGGACCACTCCCGCGCCGCGCACTACGCCAACGGCATGAGCCTGGAGCGCTTGCGGGCCTACGTGCGCGAAATCCGCGAGTTGCAGCGGGCGGGCCTGCCCATCTTGGCGGGAGCCGAGGTGGACATCCTCGAAGACGGCTCGCTGGACTACCCCGACGAGGACCTGCTGACCCTGGATTACGTGGTGGCGAGCGTCCACAGCCACTTCACCCTGGACCGGGAACGGCAGACCGCGCGGCTGGTGCGGGCCGTGTCGCACCCCCTCGTCACCCTGCTGGGCCACCCCACGGGCCGCCTGGTGCTGCGCCGCCCCGGTTACGCCCTCGACCTGGACGCGGTGCTGGCTGCTGCTGCCGAGGCAGGCACCGTCGTCGAAATCAACGCCAACCCCGCCCGCCTCGACCTCGACTGGCGCGAGACCCTGCGCTGGCGCGACCGCCTGACCTTCGCCATCAACACCGACGCCCACGTCCCCGCCGGGCTGGGAGACACCCGCTACGGTGTGGCGGTCGCCCGCAAAGCGGGCCTGACCCCTAGCCAGGTCGTGAACACGCTGGGCCAGCAGGAGTTTCTGGCGTTCGTGGGGCGGCAGCGGGCAGCAAGGGGGTAAGGGGCGGCCAGCGACCAGCCGCCAGCATGGGAAAGCAAACGCTCTCGCTCCCCTGTCTGTCTTTTCAAACTTTGGAGCCGACGCCCAGGTCCCACTCTTCAAGTGGGCAGGCCTGGAAGACGAGCCGTTCGGGCCGCCAGGCCCGAGGCCGCCCGGTGGGCAGAGCATGGCGACCAGCGGGAAACCGGGGCGAAGCCTGGCAAGCCTTCCAACGCAAGGAACCCCCTTGCCTAGCGCAGCGCCGCTCCCCCCTCCACCAAGAGAAGAGACACGTCAACAAGCCTGGCGTCAACGCGCGGGCCGCCCCGCGCGGCGGAGACGTCCCCCGGTGGGGGGTAGGGGGGGCGGGGGGAAGCTCGCTACAAGATGCCCTGCCCCCCAAACCCCCTCCCTCATACCAACTTGCTCTGATTCCAGAACATCCGGACAAACCACCGGATGTTCTTCCATCGCCGCAAGCCGGTCTTTTCTTCTTCTCGCTCTGCTCGGGTTCGTCTACGACTCACCTGAAGTTGATATCACTCCTCCCCGAACGCCACCTTCCGAGGCTCCGGCAGCCGGTACGCAATCACCGCACTCGGAATCAGAAGCGTCAGACTCGCCAGCGCCGCGATGGTGAGCGTACTCGCATCCGCCAGCGCCCCGACCAGAAACACCAGCAACCCCGCAAACCCCCACGAGAACCCCATCATGATCGAGCTGGCGACCGCCACATGCCCCGGCGCGTACTCCTGCGCGGCGACCACACCGACCGGGATGCTGGCATTGACCGCCGCCCCCACCAGAAAGGTGAGGGGATAGAACCACCAGTTCGCCGGGCTGGACATGATCAGCAGCGCAAAGGGCGGAATCGTGCTGAGGATGGCCGAGCGCAGCACCGGCACCCGCCCGTAACGGTCGCTGGCCCGCCCGCCGACAATCCCGCCGACGGCGCTGGCGACGGCATAGACGGCCAGCGTGATGCCGACCTCGCGCATCCCGAAACCCCGGTCCTTGAGGATGAAGGGCAGCATGGCGTTGTAGCCCATGCTGGCGAGCGAGCGCAGCACGGCCATGCCCCACAGCCACACCAGCGGCCCCTGGAAGATCCGGGCATACTCGGCCAGCGAGGTGCGGCGGCCTCCCGCATGGCTGGAAGGCGTGACGGCAAAGGTGATGACGGCCAGAACGGCCCCGATCAGGGCGAACCAGGGCAGGTGCGTGAGGCCCACGCCCGCGAAGACCGGCCCCAGCGCCATGCCCGCCGTGCCGCCCGCGCTAAAGAGGCTGGCCCATAACCCCCGCTTCTGCGGCGGGCTGTTCAGGGCGACGTAGGCTGCGCCCGCCGGGTGAAAGAAGCCGCTGCCGAAGCCCGCCACCGCGACCAGCAGCATCAGCGCCCCGAACCAGGGCACGAAGCCCATCAGCGTGAGGCCCAGCCCGGTCATCAGGGGGCCGAGGGCGGCGGCGTAGCGGCGGTCCACCCGCTCGCCCAGGATGCCCAGCAGGGGTTGCAGCACGCTGCTGGTGAGGCTGTACACGCTGGAAAGCAGGGTCACGGCGGCGATACTCACGCCGAACTTGCCCTGCAAGGCGGGCGTCAGGGGCGTGAGCATCGCGCCGTAAGCGTCGTTGATGAAGTGACCGGCCGTGACCGCCACGGCGATGGCGGTGGCGTGGCGGGCGGCGACCTGGGCAGAGACGGCTTGCATCGGGTTCACCCTACGCCTCTGGCCCCTGTCGGGCAGGGGGTGTCCGGATGGGCAGGCCACAGGCAGAAGGCAGCGTGCTGGGGGTCAAGGGGTCAGGGAGTCGAGGTGCCGAGAAAAGACAATGGAGAACCTCGACTTCTGGCCTCCCACTAACCACTTCCCACTCACCCCTCAATTCACACCCGCCCCGCTTACGCCTGCGCTATCGCCCTCCCCAACCGGGGGTGAGACATGGGGGCATGACGTGAAGTTTCTAACAGAGTACGCTGGGGTATGAAACTTGCCTTCCGGGAGACTGTCGCCGCCGCCCTCCCCTCTGCGGAGCAGCTCCGGGCCAGGCTGGACGCGCTGCCGGGAGGTGACTGGTCCGAACTGGCCGCGCTGTTTTCCGCTGGCCTGCCCGAACTCGACGCCGTCGTGGCCCTGCCGGGAGGAGAACTTCTGGCCCGCGCCCTGGCCCATGACCGGGGCATCCCCCTGCTGGAGGGGCTGAGCGCAGCGACCGGCACGGCCGTCTCCCCACCCGGCGA